>CAZKKM010000009.1:0-27779 GCA_964553435.1 uncultured Muribaculaceae bacterium
CCAACAGGAATAGTTAGAAGATTCGCCAATATCTTTTTTGCACTCGCTTTAGATTGAGGAACATTAGTTTTACTCACAACCTCAGTATATGGTCCTTCCTCTGTTTCAGAATAACTCAAAGTATAAGTTAGACTTCCTTCCAAGTATGTGTTGACTAATCCTTGAAAGTACATTTTTACATTCGCATCGGCCGTTCCTGTATTTGTGATAGTGAACTTCTTCGTAAGCGATTCTCCGAAGGATAGTTGACCTGTGATCCCTGTATCATTATCCGCAAATCTGGCACTCACTGTCGCCGTATTTATAGTTGCTTGCACAGGTCTCATTTCTCCCGCCGCTGTGAAGTACGCATACGAAATAGTTCCTACGATAGTGAGAATAGATGCTATTCCTACCATCAAACATATCGTTCTCTTCGTCTTTAAATCCATCATTCTTTCTCCTTCCCTTTAGGTAACTCTTAAACTCATCGGTAAAACCTTCTTGCTTATGGTAACTTTGCTGCCATTATATCTCCTCCGATGGGTTCATCTGGCCGATTTGTCTATCCCAGTTTGTAGTGGTTCCCTGAACTTCCATCTCCGTCCATGATGGTGACATCAGATGCCAGAAAAACTGTCGGACGGACTGCAATAATGCCGTTTACAGCATTGAAGTTCACACTGCCGTACGAGTACACGAGGAACGCGCTATTCGCATAGCCAGCAGTTGGAGAAATAGTCCATTGTCGAGTTCCAAATAGCCATCCGTTTGAAGTTCCTGTGTTACAACTATATCCGTCTGTATAACATGTATTATCTACTCCATTTGCATATGTATATACATAATCACTTGGATACATTAATCCTACATTTGCAACTATATTTGTACTTCTTCCTGAATATACTGTCGTTCCTCGCTCGAAGGCATAGTAATCTGGGCCTCCTAAATTTTGATTTGTGTTCGCACCTCCTAGGTACCATTTTACGTTCGCGATTTGACTTCGTGCTGTTGCATTTAGTCCTTTAATCGTAGAAGTGCTCGTATAACTTCCCGTTTGACTATAGTAGTCTCCATTTAGTAAAGTTTTTATACTTGCTGTACTCCACTCGTTTACTAGTGAAGAATTCCAAGCAAGATTTTCGATAGATTCGTCGCGGATGATTTTCATCAGCTGCTCCTTTTTTCCACTTTCTGTCTCGACTGTGAATGCTCCTATTATTCTCCATGTCTCGTCGTTAAAGTCGATATAGTTATTTGGGTTAGCTCCGATATAACGATAATCTTTTCGCTCTTCTTCAGACCATCCTGTCGTTTGAGTTGCTTCTGGGTGATCAAAGGCAAACATCTCGCCTTTATTTCCTGAATTGTAATCTGTTATGCTTTCATCATTAGCTTTTGTTAAAAGTAATTCTGTTGCGTTTAGTTCTTTCCATTGAGCATATAAGATATGATCAGTGCTATTTTCTACTAACGAATTTTCAGTTATTTGGTTTCCTCCGTCAATGCTAGTGAACCAACCTGTAAATTCATAGCCTTCTCTCGTCGGTGTTGGAAGAGCTCCGTATACTTCATTTTCTGTAATAGTTTTGTTAGTAACTCCTACTGTCCCACCGTTTGCGTCGAATGAAACATAATACTTCTCATTGATATCTTCTAATCCAAACTTCGAATTAAATACAGCATTCAAATCAGCATCTTGATTCACATCATCTAAATAATTCAGTACAATTACTAAATTATAATAATATGTCTTTCCAACAGGAATAGTCAAACTATCTGCTAGCTTTTTCTTAGACACTGTATCCGACTTAGGTACATTAGTTTTATTTACTACTTCGATATAAGGTCCCACTTCGTTTTCTGAATAACTCAATGTATAAGTTAAACTGCCTTCGGTATATGTGTTTATTAAATCTATCCAATATATCTTCACATTTGCATCGGCTGTACCAGTATTCGTGATGGTAAACTTCTTCGTGAGCGATTCTCCGAAAGATAGCTGTTCAGTTATTCCCGTATCGTTGTCCGCGAATCTAGCACTTACCGTAGCTGTGTTTATTGTGGCTTGCACAGGGGTTGTTTCTCCTGTAGCGGTGAAATAAGCATACGAAATCGTTCCTACTATCGTGAGAATAGATGCTATCCCTATAACTAAGCATATCGTTCTTTTAGTCTTTAAATCCATCGTTCCTTCTCCTATTCTCTTTTATGATATTCTCGTCATATCTTATTACAAGTATACAACCAAACGGTTACAAACGCAACGCATTTTACGGTATAGATACATCTTTTTACTTTTTTATTATAGAACGGTGGCTTTGAAAATTTTGTAGAAAAAAAGCGAACTTGTGTGGTTCGCTTTAATCCAAATGATTTAAAGAGTCTCTAAGTGTAGAATATTCCGGATAATCGGCAAAATCGTTTTCTTTATTTTCGTCGATGAATTTTTGCGAGTCGATATTGGCTTTGGTGAGAAGTTGCATGTCAGCTTGAAGATTGGCTATTTTGAAGACCATGTCGCCACTTTGGCGAACACCGAAGAGGTCGCCTTCTCCACGCATCTTGAAGTCTTGTTCACTGATGTAAAAACCATCGGAGCTTTCGCAGAGAACTTTTAGGCGATCGGCACTTTTGTCGCTCAAGAGAATACAAGTCGAATCGAGTGAGTTTCTTCCGATGCGACCGCGGAGCTGATGCATGGAGGCTAGACCGAAACGTTCGGCATTCCAGATGATCATCATGGTCGCATTCGGGACATCGACTCCGACTTCGATGACGGTCGTCGAGACGAGAATGCGTGTAAGTCCTTCTTTGAAATCCGACATAACTCTTTCTTTTTCTTCAGGGTTCATGCGACCGTGGAGAAGTCCGATCGGAACTTTGTGAGCGAATGCCGAATCGAGCTTCTCCTTAAGAGTCGTCGCATCCATCAAGTTCATCTCGTCCGAAGGTTCGATGAGTGAGCAGACGACGTATATTTCGTGACCCAGTTTTATTTCTTCGAGCATGAGAGAGAGAACTTCTTTGATGTCTTTGTTCTTCTTCAAAATGGTCTTTATTTCTTTACGACCGGCTGGTTTGGTTTTGATAATCGATATGTCCATATCGCCGTAAATCGTGAGAGCATATGTCCTCGGAATCGGAGTAGCACTCATATAGAGAACATCGGAAAGCTTTCCTTTGTTTTGAAAGATGCTTCGCTGGTTGACTCCAAAGCGATGCTGCTCATCTGTTATGACCAATCCCAGGTTGGCAAAAACGACATCATCTTCGAGGACAGCATGCGTTCCGATGAGCAGGTCTATTTTGCCGCTGGCGAGATCTGCGAGGATGAGTTCTCTTTCTTTTTTGGGCATCTTACCTTTCAATAATTCGACGCGAAGAGAAAAATTTGCGAACAGATGTGTGATGTTGAAAAAGTGTTGGGTAGCGAGTATTTCGGTCGGGACTAAGAGTGCACTTTGGTAGCCAGAGCGAGCATTGTAGAAAGCTGCGGCGACGGCGACTATCGTCTTGCCACTTCCGACGTCACCGAGCAAGAGTCTGTTCATTCGTTTGGGAAGTTTCAAATCGTGGACGATGTCGGCAATAGAAGTCAATTGATCGCGAGTAAGCTCGAATGGCAAGGATGAGACGAATTCGTCGACTGCTTTCTCTTCGAGTGTGCGCGGAAGTCCGTCGACTTCTGTTCGGCACGATTTTAAGTAGTTGATTTTGAACATAAAGCGGAAGAGTTCTTCGTATTTGGCTCGTTCTATAGAAGTTGTCATATCGTCGATGGTCGATGGATTGTGAATCAAGTAAGTGGCCGCTTGTTTATCGGGATAATCGTACTTTTCGACGAGATAATCCGGGATGAAGTCGACAATCGGAGGATGAGTTTCGAGACAATTGTGAACGAGATTTCCGATCAGTTTGGAAGTTATGCCACTCGTAACATGGTAGACAGGTTCGATGAAGGTTTCTTCTATACTTTTGAGCATGATGTTGGAAGCAGTTATGGTATTTTTGCGAGAATCGTATGTACCTAATACGGTCACACTCAAGCCTCTTTTGAGGTTGCTTTTCATGAAAGCACGATTGAAGATGACGACATTTACAAGTTGATCGTGTGTCTCGATACGAAAAGAGAGTTTGTTCAGACTTTTTTTGATATATGTCGTCACGGGAGTAGTTTCGACGAGCCCAGTTATGACGACATCGCCATCTTTTAGGTCGGTCGGTGTAATCGTGTTATATCTAAAGGGAAAATAATCTATCAAATCTTGAATAGTGTAAATACCGAGTTTGTTGAGAAGTCCCAATGTTTTAGGTCCAACTCCTTTGATGTCTTTGAGCATATCGTATCACCATTTCAATTATATCAAATCGAATTCATTTTGGCATTAAAGATTTTTGAACAATTTAAAATTCCGAGATTTTTCGCATTTGCGAAAAATCTCGGAATTTACTTTTCTAAACTATCTTCATTCAACAAGAAATAATAAATACCCATAGTGACAATTCCGTTTTCGTCGAGCCATGGAGTGCTGGCATCGTTTACTATGATAATTTTCTTAAAGGAATCGTCTATGTTGAGTAAAGATTTCTTTTCTTGTTCTTTTTTCGACTCGGTCTTCATCTCATATGCAGATTGTATATATATCTTTTTGTTGCCCATATTGCATATAAAATCTACTTCGTATTGAGGTTTTATGCGAACACCATTTTTATTCGTTTCATTTACTTCTACTACTCCAATGTCGATATTATAACCTCTTCTAAGTAGTTCATTGTAGATGATATTTTCCATTATATGACCGTCGTCCTTTTGTCTGAAATTCAATCTGGCATTTCGCAAACCGGTATCTTCAAAATAATACTTGTATGTCGCGTTTATATGTTTTTTGCCTTTTATGTCGTATCTTTCCACTCTATTTATGATGAAAGCATCGATAAAGTATTCGATATATTTGCTGATAGTTTTATCCGAAAGCTTGAGCTTTTTTTCACTTCCGAAGGTAGCGGCCAACTTACTCGAATTGGTAAGGGAACTGGAGGATGATGCTAAAACATTCAAAAGTTCATCTAGTTCTTCTTTGTTGTATACGTTGTTCCTTTCGACAATATCGTTTATATAAGTCTCTTCAAATAACTTTTTTAGGTAGTTCGATATTTCATTTTCTTCATCGAATGATAATGTCAATGGTAGACCACCATATCTACAAAAACGTTCGAATGCTTCATATTTGTCTCCATCAAAGGCGGTTATGTACTCGCTAAAACTAAGTGGATAGACATGAATTTCGTCACCGCGTCCTCTGAATTCTGTCACTATATCTTTAGAGAGAAGTTTGGCATTCGAACCTGTCACATAAACTTCGATGTTTTTTTTATATAGAAAAGAGTTCAATACTGGGACGAAATCGTCCATTTTTTGAATTTCATCGATGAGTAAATAGTATTTTTTATCGTCTTTGATAAGAGAATAAACGTATTCTAAAAATGCTTTCCCATCTGTAAGGTGTTCGTTTTCTTTCGTGTCAAGTGGTATATAAATTATATGATCTTTAGGGTTTTCTTTTAAAAGGTAATCGTAAAAAATATTTTTTAATAAATACGATTTACCACATCTTCTTATTCCGGTAATCACTTTTATTTGACCATTTCCATCTTTTTTGATCAGTTTTTTTAAATAAAAATCTCTATTTATTTGCTTCATATGACATGCTTCCTTTTCTGTTAAAAATTATACTAGATGTGGTAAAGATTTTCAATCTAAAATTCCGAGATTTTTCGCAGATGCGAAAAATCTCGGAATTTTTATACTATTTTGGAAGGCTCGCCTACTTTAAATTGTTTTGGTATTCCATCATATGTTACGAACGAAGCAGGGATTTTTGCTTTTTCTTGCATATTGGAACTTATGATTTTTTGGCATTCCTTTATGATTTCTTCTATCTTTTTCAATTGGTCGATGCTTTGACATCTAACTTGGTCGTAGGCAAATTCGAAAGTGATACTGTGGGCGGGAACTTCGTTTTCTACTAATGGTGTCCCGTAGAAGACCATATCTCCTTTTTCGAATAAGACTTTTGGATATGTGCTTTCGAAGAATTCTCGAGAAGGTTCGCTTTCTAAAACTTGTAGTTCTTCTGAGCTCAGGTTTTCGACGTGATAGTTGTTTCTCACGTAGATGTATGGCGTTTCTAGTGCCGAATAGCAACGGTAAAAATTGGAAACAGAGTCTTCTATTTGTGGTATTTCGACATCGGCTGTAGCTAGGACTTCGCGTATGCGAGCCATATTCAAATAAGGCAAGAGGAAACTTTCAAAAGCTCGTTTGTACTTTATTTGAGCTTCCAAAAAATTTTGTTTAGAGCCAAATTTTTTAATGATCGAGATGTCATCGAATGTATCGGGAATGTAATCGTAGTCCATATCATTTTTCTCCTATCGTAATGTATGTGTCGTCAGTTTCTTTGAAGGTTTCCGGCGAGATGAGCGAAAGGTAGACTTCTTTTATACGTTCTTCTCGTATGCCCAAAAAGGCCAAAATGCCTACGGCCGTTTCGGCATCTATCATGAAGAAGACATTGTCGTTTTGTAGTATGGTCTTGAGATTGTCGATTTTTTCCTCATCTTCTTCGCTGCTCACGGCTAGTGCCTTTTCTTCAAGTAGACGTCTTATAAAATTTATATCATATTTCATATGTCACACCTTTCATATATCGTATTTTTCTAAGAATTCGCCGAATGCGTCTTCACCTTCCAAAACGTGGAATCCTATATTCTTGCTGTACGCGTATCGCGTTACAGTTCCGTCTTCATTAGTATACGACATGACGAATACAGATTCAATATTTTTTTCGAGGACATAAAGTCCATCACTCGGAATTTCATGTTCGAGATTTTGGAATCTCAAGTTTGCATATTGTTCTTCGGACAAGATGTTTTTAAAAACTGTCTTGTAGTAAGCGAATACTTCATAGCCATCCATATTTTCTGGTATAGGTCTATTCATAAATTCTCGAATGGTTTCTTTGGTATCATTCTTTTTAAATATCTTATCGAACAATTTTGCGTTACCGAACAGCCTTTTGGATTTATTCAGTTGGTCGATCAGGTAGCCTTTTTCAATGGCATAGCCGATGTTTTTGTCTATTCTTAGAAGAGATTTATTGTAAGAATCCAATACCGAGTCGGTCAAGGTTCCTTGTTTGTACATGATGTTTAGGCGAATGCCAGAATAAGTTTTTGGCATGAGAATGAACCCTTTGGTTGCCATACCTGCTTTGATGAATGCTAAATCGATGCCAGAGTCCATGTTGTCGGTCGCATCGGCTATGAGAATGTTGTCGCCCATGGCTATTTCGACCCAGTAATGTCCATTTCCTTTGATGGTGACATCCCGCTCGTCGAATCCAGATTCGATGAGCAATTCTCGGTATAGTTCTGCCCAACCTTTGCAAATGACTTTGTGTTCGGCATTGAGGGTTGCGAATGTGACATTTTGATTCTTGAGAATGTCTTCTACAACGCGGTTTCCGTATCTGTAATTCATATCGTAATTCAAGGATTTGCCAAGTTCGATATAAAGAGCACGAGCTTTGCCAAATGCATCAAAGATATGTTCGGTCTTTTTGAGAATGTCGGCTTTAAGTTGCAAGTTAGATTTCTCATTCTCTTTGATTTTTTGTACAAGTTCGATATCGGCTGAGGTTACACTTCCGACTTTCTGGGATATTTCCTCGGCAAGTTTCTCGGCTAAATTTATCTTCTCGGCGAGGTTTTCATCTATTCTGAATACGGAGCCTTGCATGTAGTCAGCGACTGATGCATTACTCATCAATTTGTCATATTGCGTCTTTTTGATGATTATTTCTAAATCGGAGAGTTGACGAACAGGAGCGACAGGAGCTGATTTTCTCAATCGGTCCAAAAGTTGCTTGTTCTGTTTTCGTATCTCATCATCGTCTATATCGATATCTTCTAAGGTTTTTCCGAGATCTATTGGGTCGAGTTCGAGTGTTTTTTCTGAGTTTGCTTCCATGAGTTCGATGGAAGAATTTTCGTCGATGGCAGTTTCTGCTTGAGTGATGTTCGGTATGACGGCATCTGGTATATCGAAGGCGATGGACCAAATTTCCGCATAGGGACTTTTACCTTTGGCTTTATATTCTGCAATACTTTCTGGCAAAAATTCGTATTTTCTACTCCAAGAGGAGACGAGCAAGTTGAGTTCGTCCGTGATATCGGTTACGAGCATCGCGTGACCGCCCACTTCGCGTTCGTAAAGCCCAGCTTTTTTGGCATTGCGAAGGGCAACATCATCGGAAGAATCGGTCGCTTTTCCATCGATCAGTTTTATATCGAAAGTATCGGCGGCAAGTATGTTGAATCCGTTTTTATTATTTATGATATCGCCCAACAAACTGTTGCGCAGTTTTCGCGTAGTTATATTGCCGTTTTTTTTGCTTCTGATAAGAAACGAAATTCCTCTTTCTTTAAAATAATCAGCAAGTTTTGGTTCGACTGTACTCCAGTTTACTCCGCCACCTTGTTTGAATTCACATAGTGCATCGACATTTCCATCGTATTTTTTAGCATGATACGAAAGGTACATGTCGAAAGCCATGGCTTCCAAATTATAAGAAAGAGCATCTCCATCGTGGAAAGCCATATCGAAGCCGATTTTTTCTTTGAATATGTTGCTTCCGTTTTCTAGGTTTCCTATATAAGTCATGAAGGCATTCGCCGTGGCCATCCAGCAGCATCCCCCACTCGCATAGTGCTTGGCGATGTTCACCTTTTGAATATCGGTCGCCTGTGGAAAGTATTTTTCAATCAGGCTGTTCAGCAAATCGGCCTTGCGTATATCGAGAGAGCTTTGTTGTTCCTTGTAAAGTGCAGCTTTCAAGATACTTGTGACGTCCGATTGATTGCCGCCGTACTTGTTCCCTACGAATATGTCGCGAGATGATTTATAATCTTGGATACGAGGCAAGTTTCTTTTGATGTCGTTTAGGTCGACTTGTTCTACAGATACACCGGTAACTCCGACAAGATTATTTTCGGCAATGAGGCCGTCGATATTCAAAGTATGGTCGTCTAGTTTTAGACTTTTGTATTCATCGGGAGTAGTCATGTACGTTTCTCGAAGGGTGCCATCGACATTCAACGTGACTTTGTATAGTGCTTCATTATCTTCGACAGTCTCATTGAGACTTCCGATGTTTGTGACCGATACGATTTCGATCGTCTTGGCATTTTGCAAAGTTTCATTCGATTCGTAATTCAAATCTTTTTCGTCGTATATCGAATTGATTATCAATTTGTATTCTTTTCCATCTACGAGCATGACAACTTCGTTGAGTCCTTTGCCGAGGCCTTGTTCGCTAGTCAAAACCAAATTAGATTTTTTTGCATTGACCGAAATGGCCGTGATTTTCAATTTGCCTTCCAAGATGTATTTAGCATATTGTGGCTTAGAGATGAAAGTGTATTCTATATCGATTAAACCACTACTGCTACTGAGAGTTTTCGTCTCTTCTTTTCCGTCGATTTCGAAGGTGACATCGTAGTATTTTTCTTGGCCTGTGACTTCGATACCGAATCGGAATTTATCTCGAACAAATGCGATGTCGCTGTGTTCGGTTAACGAATCTTTTAATCGATTATCGATATTTTCGGCGATGGTGTTGATGCTTCTGATTTTTTCTGCAATCTGTTCATCGATTCCGAATTTTCCCACCAAGATATTATCCGCGACCTTTTTCTTGGATAAGTCCTCTAAGATGATGTCTTCGGTATAAAACTTCGATAATACAGCATCGAGAAATTTTGCGTAAGCCCGTTCCCCTTCTCCATTTGTAAGTATTTTTTTCAAGTTCCCGACCGCATAGCCGGCATCTTTTATCACTTTGTAAAAATCATCTATTTCTAAATTTATGACTTTATTTACGAATGCTTCATTGGCAAGCCAATAAGAACAGTTTCGTCTACCGAAGGTTTTCAGCAGTGCTCCTAGTTCATCCACAGTCATGTTGTTTAGAAATTGTATCATTTCATCGTCGGCAAATACTGTGTCGAATTCATGAAGTGAACAACTGCTCAAGCGATCGACTAAGTCCGATTGAAAATTGGGGTTTTTGAGATTTTTGACTAAGAGATTGATCAGTTTTTTACAGCCTATCAGTTCTTCTAACATCACAGAATCTTTTGTCATGACAAAGACCGTACCGTTGGTTAGAGTATCTATCGTTTGGCTTTCTATCAAGGTTCTCGTGAAATCTCTCTTATAACTTTCCAGGGAATCGTAGCCTTCAGGAATGTCGATGGCATCGTCTACTAAATCAGATACATACTGAGTCATGTCATCCGATGACGAATTGTTTTCGTTTATGATGTCCAAAATCAAGGGATTGAACTTTCCCATTTGAGCATCGAGCATTTGAGTGTCGAGCGAAGCATGCGTTTGAATATTTCTTATGTCGTTGTTCATCATCGAACTGTCGGGGTGCATGATGACTTTGATCATAGACATCGGTACGGGATGGGCATATCCTGAGGATTTCATGTGTCTGACCATCGGGTCTTTAGCCATGCCACTTCCATTATCATGTGTGGGAACAAAATATTCGGTGGTCGCTGGGCATTCGATGACTACTTTACCTACTTTAGAACCTTTTCCGTATTTTAAGCAAGCTCCACCCAAGTACCAATCGACTCCCCTGTTTCCCGGTTGATTGGGGTCGTATTCGTCGGCTTCATCGAGCCCCATGACATATCCTTCTTTGACGTACAAGTCGTAGAGTTCTTTGGTGATGACACGATAGACGCAATCTGGTTTCAATTGATAGCCATCTATTTCGCGAACGACGGTATCTCTACCCAATTTCATTTTTTCAGAAAATGACAATTCATCGACGGATACACCGCTTAGAATTTTTTCTTGAATTGTCCGCATGAGGGAATCTTCAGACAGAGGCATAGTTCGAGCATCGTAGCGATGTTGTTCTATTGTATTTTGCTGTGAGCTCATCATTTGATCGATAGTTTCATCGACGGACGCACTTCTTTCATGTACAATTTCGTATTTTAATCTTTTTAAGTGTTTATAGTCATCTAATACATCGTCATTTATTCGAACAGTGTATCCTTTTTGCTCATTTGCAAGTATAATCTTCAAATCCTCGTTGCTTTCTAATAAGGCATTATATTCATCCATCTTAGCTTGTATCTCTTCATCGCTCAGTTTTAGGTGATTATAGTCATCAATCGAGTAATCAGGTGTCTTACTTTCTTTATTATCATTTACTATTTCTACTTCGTTATTTTTCGAATTCAAAGTACCTGGTATAGATTTTTTAAAAAGTTTATCTTTTATATTTTTGGCGGACTGCATCTCGACTGTACCTTCTTGAAAGAGTTCTATCTCATCTAAAGTTAATGCTTCATTATTTTTATATTTATTTAAGACATTTGAGTAATCGTTCATCTGAGCACGGTTGATTTCTAAGGCGCTTGCAAACTGTTGTCCTGGTGTAATTCCTTCCAGGCTGGCATACATGTTCTCAGCTATCGCATTAGACGTCTTTGCCGTAGTCAGTGATCCTCCAAATGTACCGAAGCAGATACCGGAGACGAAGCCGCCCAAAAAGGCCATGCTCGCTTGATTCGAGAAGTCTTTCATCGTATTTAGTCCGGCTTCTTCTTCGGTGTAGCCGAGGCTCAAGTATCGTTCGATCGATTGGGTGTAGTTGCTCAGGTCTTTGGCGATGAACCGGTCGGCAGCATAGTTCAAAATTTCGGTAGCAAATTCTTCTTCTCCTTCGGCAAGACCTTGACTTACGGCTCCTGCTCCTATATAGAAGGTTTTGGTAATCAAATTGGAGGCGACTGGATTTTCGATACGGTCGGCTATCTTGGAAGCCATAGATAGAGTACCTTTTCCCAATTTTTCTTCGAGGTTCAGAAGGTGTCCAACGGAATAACTTTCCATCGCCGTTTCGACAACTCCGGAGACGGCGGCGAGCAAGACGGCATCGCTATCGGCAAGGCCGCGGTCGAGAGCATCGTTCAATGTGGAAACGTAGGCACGCGAACCCATCAAGGTGGCACTCAAAGCCGGTGCGGCTGTGCCACCGGTCGCGGCTGTAAGAGCGATGAGACTTGCACTGTCTACCATACTCATGCCGGTACTGTAGATGAAAGACCATCCTTCTCCATGATTGTTGGCTATGTCGGTAGCGACTTTAGCGCGCCACACGTCACCAGAACTGTAGACGTCGCTTCGGCGAATGCGTTCGGAGTTGATGCGTGCGTTTAGCGAGAAAGCGATAGCACTCATACCTTCGATCGGTGTAACGACGACCGATGCGGCTGAGGCGAGGACAGGATGCGCTGATGCAAATTCTTCGTCTTCTTGGGTCTTCTTGGCCAACCATCTGATATCGAGTTCGTCCGAAATATCTTGTAAGTACGTGTATGCGGCATCTTTACCTTGGGTATTGTAGATGTAGTTGAATATGGATACTTCTGTTTCACCAGCTAGAGAATACCATTTTTTATAGTTGTGCAAGAGCGAATCGTCGGAGTTGATGAAATTGCTACTCAAATAAGTAACTTCGTGTCCGTTTAGAAGGCAGGCGATGACATCGACCAATTGATCTTTGCCGTTTATGGTCACATCGAAAGTTTGGATGGCTCTCGCATCACTGTAAGTGGATACGTCTATGGCACTCGCAGCTTGTCTTCTAATTTCATCTATCGTCGAGGTCGATGACGTAGCGAATTGTGAGTTTTCGGCAAAATCTTCCTTTATCGTATAAGGATCGACAAAGTTCATGTAGTATTCGACTTCTCTTTCGATGAGGGAATAGATATATTCATTTGTCGCTATCTTGTTTTCGAGTGATTCGATTCTACTGTCGATTCCGTCGAGCATATCGTTGCATTCTTTTTGTCGCCGGTCGAATTCTTCTAAGATTTCGTTGTAATATGCTACTTGCTCATCGGTTTCTTGCCAAATATGGGTAGTCTTCGTTTCGTTTGAGAATAAAGGTGTATACGTCGTCTCTGTCAGTTCGAATAGTTCTTCTAGTCTATCGGTGCCGTACATTTCTTCGTATGTTTTAGGTACATAAGTGACATCGTCCAAAACCATTCCGGATGCGTATGGATCGTCGTATCGATAACACTTTTCCCCTTTTTCATCTGTGTATTCCCATGCTATAGGAGTCGATCTCAGCAATGTATCTAGGTTTTGACCATTTCTGAAAGCAAGTAATATATCGAGAAGAGAGGAATATTCGTGATTGTCGACATTTCTCTTTCTTTCATGAAGTTCTACTAGTTTCACCTTGTCTTCATCTATGTCTTTTTGAAAATCGTCCATGTTATAGAAGTCGGTTTCGTAAGCTTGTAGATAAGATGCGTACATCATTTCTCGGCGACGGGAGTTGTCTTCTTTGTCATTTTGAATCTCGGCAAAGAGCTCGCTTGCACTTATCTTACCATCGTATATGCGCATGATATCTTCTTTTCGAAATCCATATACTTCGTAAGATGCGATGAACATGGCCATTTCATAGTTTTCTGTGACTGTTGAAGCAACTTTGTCGAAAACATTTTTTCCTTTAGTATAGAAGACTTTCAAATTTTCGATAATTTGCTGGCCAGCAGATGCGTCGGAAGCATCTTTTTGATTGGACATGTCGAAATTCATATTGTTTGCGTTTTGTTCGTTTTTCGAAGTGTCGGATCTGGCATTCATCATCATCGAAGAACCGACATTACTTGTCGTAGATGTCTTGTGAGTGTCGTTCGTACTGAAAGATCGATCGAAATTCATTTTGTTGGACTGGCCTGTTTTAATTTCGCTTTCCGAATTTGCAAGTGTTTTTTCCGTATCCGGTTTTCTATCACCGAAGATTTGCTGCGTCTCATCGATGGATGTTTTAGAAGACGACGAAGACGCGGCTTTAGAAGTCGCGGTCGTTCGAGATTGTGCCGTAGGTGTCGTGTCGCCTTCGGTTCCGAAAGTCAAACTCGAAGTAGATTTTTCGATGGCACTTTCTGAAAATGGACTATCTTGCTTTTGTGTATTGTCGATGGGTGAAGTCGAGTTTTCACTTTTGTTTATGGCGGATGTCAAATCGACGGTTTCGGTGCGACTGTCGGATGTTCCACCGTAAGCATTGGTCGAATTGGTTCCATAGTTCTTTGCGACGTCCGTAATTTTGTTCGAAAGGTCGATCGAAGAGCCTTTTTTGGCCTCGGTCGTCAATTGGTCGAGGCTCACATCTTTAAAATTGAGATCCAAATTGAGTTTAAAAGCCATATCTACACTTCCCTATTTTATTATTTTATCTTCAAAGGCGACATCTTTATTCGGTTAATTTTCTTCTGACGTGTGGTATCAGGGTACCTTTTACTGTGCGCGAAATGTAAGTCACATCGTTCGAGATGTCTTTCATTTTATCTTCTTGTGGCATTTTATCGTCGATGGTAATGTTTTTTTTCAATGTATTTTCCAATGCGGCAAGATTTTTTGAAAGTTCATCCGCTTTGACTGATATTTTGTTCAGTTGGTTCAAAGCGATGTCGTACTTTTGTTTCATTTCGTAGTCATCTTTCATTTCATAACTCCCTTAAAATAATCTATAGTAGTTTTGCTCATCTCATCGTAGATGTGTATTGCTTTGTCCAAAGTCACTCCATAAGATCGTCTTTTTTCGCTCAGCTGTTCGATTGTCCTCGAATTGTGTTCTATTTCTTTCGACAGTAGATCTGCATTTGCTGAGGTGTATGTTTTACAACAATCCAGCATCGTCGCATATATTTTATAAAGTCGATTTTTCTCTTCCTGAGAATAAAATTCTATTTGAGCAATATCTTTTTGTAAAGAATCTTTTTCTAATAATCCTCTTTCCATAGTCTTTCTCCTCACTAAAACGAGAAATCGAAATCGTTTATCTTGATTTCTTCGAGTTTTTTTATTCGGTTTTCGACAGATTCTTCGATGTCTTCGACACGTGCGTAAATTTTTTTAACAGCCGTACGCATTTCTGAAAGATTCGCCTTTATCGAACGCATTTTGTTTTTCGAAGTGTACGCATATTCGGAAATTGTACGATCGAAAGAAGAGTCCAGCTGATTTAGTCTTCTTTCTAAATCGATTACCGTGTCATAACAGGCATCGATGGCACCCAAGACGGATGTTTTACCATTCAAATCGATGGTTATGCGATGCCCCAGTTCGCGATATTTATCGTAGACATAATCGAAGATCTCTTTTTTTGACCGCATAGAGCGCATGTACAAGTCTGTCTCTTTTCGATCGAGATCGACTTGTCTTTCGAAAGTGCGCGAGTTTCCATCTTGCCAATCGATGAGAGCAGTATTCAATTGATTGAAAAGGTTGAGTTCGATGTCTTCGTATTCGTCTAAAAGTGTTTCCATACGGACAAGTTCGTTTTTCAATTTTGTCGTATCGATTTCTATCATGTTTATCACCATTTTCTAAGCATATGGGAACGAAAATTCGTTCCCATATGCTTAGAAAAAGAACATTCTTTTTCTAATTAAATAGTTTTTTAGTTGACATTTGTGAAAGCGCCAGTGATGTTTCCAGAAACATCTTGATATTTCTTGACGGCTTTGTTGATTTGTCCTTGAAGCGAATCTTCGCCTTCGGTAAGATAACTGAATATTTTGTAGATTTCACCACTTACCGTTACGAAACACTGTTCGACTGCTGAGGCTTGTCCTTGACCGATGAAGGCGCTTTCAGCACTCAATTTAGCTGCCAAGCTTTGTAAGTCGGATTTGATGTTTTCTTGTACTTCTGTAAGACGACTTGCGATAGTCGAAGCTTGAGTACCGTCGATGGTGACGTTTCCGGCATTGCTCTCTTGGATGTCACTGACATTCAAAGCCAATTCGACATTGTCGATAGGCGATAGACTAGGTCTTTCTCCACCAGTATTTTCAGCCCACTCTTCTCCTGCTGCTTGGACAGCTGCTCTGAATGTATCGAAAGCTTTGGTTATACCTTCTCCTGTCGCACGTACGGTAGTCGCCAAACCTTCGAAAAATTCTTTAGCCTCCGGTGCATACCAAACAGTCGACATTGGTACGATTATCTCATCGTGCAATCTTTCGACGATGTTCGTGCCTGACTTTTGAGCGATGTCGTTGATTTCTCCTCTCAAATCGTTAATTTGTTGACAGTTATAACCTGTCGTATCGGCATTGTTGTTTCCAAATAAACCCATTGTTATTTCTCCTTTCAAGTTTTTAAGTTTAATGGTAATGGTAAACGTAGTCTTTTAGCCCCCTACTATTTACCTATAATAATTGTAACAAAAGTTCGCATTTATTACAATCGGTTTTACATTTTTAGATGTCAAATAAGAACAGAGCAATAGTATAAATAAAAAGCCCCATCGTATAGAGACCTTTATTTCATTAAATGAATTATTTAGTCGGTAGAACTATTCGATCTTGTAATGGTTTCCTGAACTTCCGTCTCCGCCTGTTATGGCGACATCAGATGATAGATACAATGTCGGACGGACTGGGAATGCGCTGCTTATGTGGGAACCGTCATTGGTCACCCCGCCGATCGCATATACTCTAAACGTAAAAAAGTCACAATCGGAAAAAGGAGACAAAGTCAATTGATTATAGTCACTCGTAAATAGCCATCCGTTTACTGCAATTGATTTACTGCAATTATATCCGTTCGTATAACAGGTATTATCTACTCCATTTGCATATGTGTATACAAAATCGCTCGGATACATTAGTCCTACTTTGGCCATTACATTTGTCGTGTGTCCTGAGTATACTGTCGTTCCACGTTCGAAAGCATAGTAATCGGGGCCTCCTAAATTTTTATATTCGCTTGATCCACCTGTGTACCATTTTACATTGGCAATTTGAGTTCGTGCGACTGGATTTAATCCTTTTGGAATCATTAAGGCCCTTTCATCTCCTGAATAAGTGTAATATGTAGTCACGAATGAACTTTCCGTATTATAATACTCTCCATTCAAGAAAGTCTTTAAACTTGCCGTTGCCCAATCATTAACAAATGTTTTGTCACTTTTTGCATCCCAAGGTAACTGCCCTAAAAATTCATTTCGTATGATTTTAATTAATTGTTCTTTATTTCCATCTTCTGTTTCGACTGTGAATACCCCTATTATTCTCCATGTCTCGTCGTTAAAGTCTATATAGTTGTTTGGGCTCGAGCCTATGTAACGATAGTCGGTTAAAGCCTCTGTTTGTTCTGTAGCTGGATGACTAAATGCGAACATCTCACCCTTATTGCCGGAGTTATAAGTTGTAATACTCGGATCATTAGATTTAGCCATTAGAGTGGTTTTTAGTGCTGGTTTTTTCCATCTGGCATATAAAACTTGATTTTCACTCAGATTGACTTTTGTGCTCGAGATTATTTCTACACCTCCTTCACTTTCGGTGAACCATCCCGAAAAGTTATAACCTGAATAAGTAGGAGTTGGCAAGTCGCCATATGTAGAATCGTAAGTTACTGTCTTGCTCGCCGTAGGTGTCGTACCTCCGTTTGCATTGAATGTTATGCTGAAAGTCTTAGGTGTGTAATTTGCCGTGATGCTCGCATCCGCATCGCTCATCGTAAAATCGTTACCATCGAGTGTACCGCCTGTAGCTGTCCAATTGGTAAAATCGTATCCCGTTTTTGTAGGAGTCGGCAGAGTAATACTCGCACCGTAGTACATCGAAGATGGTATTCCCGTTGCACTTCCTCCGTTCAATTCTGTAGTCAATGCGTATTGGTTTCTATCGTAATTGTAGTTTATTCTGTTTAGGACGGGTGGATATACTGTTTCAGCTTTTATAGTCAGACTTTGTTCATTTGGACTCGTAAATCCTGCGTAAGTCTTCACTTTTGGAGTTATCGTCGTGTTGTACGTCGCTTCTCCTTCATCCGTGTCGGCACTCACCAATGTGTATCCACTTCCACTTACGTTCATCTGATTGTGATAGACTATATATTTGTAATCGTTAATGCTGAATGTAGGAGTGACGGTTATATTTTTGGCTTCGCTTATTGTTAAATTGTTTCCTTCCAAAATTCCTCCAGTTGTCTCCCAGCCGGTGAAGGTGTAACCTTCTTTTGTAGGCTCTTCTAGTTGTACAGTTTCTCCGAAGGCTATTTCTCTATCCACTCCGTCGATTGTCACAACATAGTTATTCACTGTCCAACGGGCTCTTACTGTCGTGTCTTCGATTCCCATCGTGAATACGTTCGAGAGCAAAGTGGAGCCTTCACCTTCGATTTCCCAACCGTCGAAAGTATAACCTGTTCGCACAGGATCAGACATGTCTTTGGTTTCATCGTTAAGTAATAAGTATTCTTGAGGATTCGTGAATGTCTCCCAAGTTCCTCCGTTTGGATCGACCCGCAAAGTATGATATCTGTATTTTAGCAATTTACCTGCTCCGAAGTGAGTATAGAATTTCGCACTCAAATCCGAAGTTTGGTCCACACTAGCTAGATTGTTCAATGTCACATTCAAATTATAGTAGTAAGTTGCTCCTGCTGGGACCGATATCTCGCTGTCAAGTGTGCTAGATATAGGATTGGCGGATGTCGGCACATTCGTCTTAGGGACTATCTCTTCGTATTCTCCGTCTTCAGTTTCGGAGTACGAAAGAGTGTATGTGAGAGATCCGTTTATATAAGTGTTTACCAAATCTATCCAATCTATGCTCAAAGATGCTTCGACTGTTCCGGTATTTTCTATAATAAACTTTTTAGTAACTGTCTCGCCGAAGTTCATTTCTGTTTGAAATCCAGAATCGTTATCGGCAAATCGTAAGGCCATCGTTCCGGTGTTGAAACCGCCAATTTGTTTTTCTTCTTTAGATTGTGTAGTAAAGTAAGCATACGAAATAGTACCTACGATAGTGAGAATAGATGCTATTCCTACCATCAGGCATATTGTTTTCTTCATCTTTAAATCCATAGTTCTCTTTTCCTTCCTTCGGTACTTTTAAACTCTTTGGTATGCTCAGGGTACTCTATACTGCCATTATACCCCCCCCCGAACTGTTTTGTCAAGGGTGTGGTAGAATTTTTAAGCTCTGTGAGGCAGGTCGATAGTATTTTATTCAAAATAAAAAAGAGACAAAAGTATTATAACTCAAGTCTCATTATGAAGTGAACTTTTCGAAAATGTTTTGTAGTATATTTTGTTTAGAGGTCTCTTGGTCCACAGGATTTTGTCCAGGTAAAGGTACGGATTTTTCGAATCCCAGGTTATTCGTCTTGACGGATATGAGTATCAGTTCGGTCGCGTTGCGGATATCCGTATCGTATACGGTGTCGTTGTTGTCGTAGACCGTGCTCGATACTTTGTTTATGAGAGCATAATCTGCGTTCGGGTTTATTCCTCCACCCGAGAGGTCACTGACCGACTTGGCCAAAAGCTTCTTTATCTTCCAGATGAGCTCGTTGGTCGGGATAAAGACATCGAAATTGTAGTCCAGTTCTGGTACAAAAAGTCTTACGAGCACTTTATTCTTCATCGTCTTCCTCCTTTATCATGTCTCCGAATTCTATGAGTTTAATGAGTTCGGCATTCGATTCGTTCAAATAGAAACCGTAATTGTTCTTATAGTTTTCACTCATCTCTTTGGTTATCTTACTGATACGGAAATTTTGCTGTTCACTGAAGCCTCTTCCCACCCAAATGCCATCGGTGTTGTTCTTGATTTTGGAATACCAAACATCCAAATCCATCGCCTTGAGGCTCTTCGTCGCATCAGCTATTATCATCTTACTGTGATCGCTCTTTTTAATTTCAGCGAAGAGTGACTCTATCTTGGAAATTTCCGCTTTCGATTTGAGTTTTTCGAGGCCATAGAAGATGTAGAGTATCGGATATTTTGCATATTCCGGATTTTTTTCGATGGCGATGAATCTATTTAAAATTTCGTCGAAATTGTCAGCAAAATAGTTTATTTTCCTGTTTTCGAGGCTCTTAGATCCGGCCGTAGGAAGAGTTTTCAGGGTGTCTAAGAAGAAGACCGTGAGGTTAGGAATATGTAAAAGTACATCGAGAAGGGAATCCATGAAAGAATCGATGTTCGATAGTTTGTTTGAAGTTATACAGGTAGCAGGATAAGCGGTGAAATCGTACTTGATAAGACGAAGAGAATTTTTCGAGATGCCGATGGGAACAGCAGAAAGATCGGTGATATGTTGGGCGACGTATTCGATGGTGACTTTCTTAGGCAAGGCTGGAATCGGCTTGGCAAGGGTTCGATCATTTGCAGTTAGTTTACTTGCCAATTTTTCGATGTGTTCACTCAAGGATGCATCGGGTGTGACGATGGATGCAGTTTGAAACTCGTGAATGTCGTCTGTCATGGCGATTCCTCTACCCTGTATGTTGCGTGGACGCACTTTCGATTTGGATGTAAATATACCGTAGTAGTCGGATGGATCTGAAAGATGAAGGGCATATTTGTTGTTGAAACATTGAGATACCCGGCGACCGAGAGTAGAAGGTGCATTGCAGGTGAGAATCATATCGATGCCATAGCGCTCGCAGTCGCGACCGAGAGAAGAAATATCTTCGTAAATTGTGTTATATATTTCTGTTAATCCTTCATAATTGTTGATGATGAATAGTATTCTCGGAAGTTTTCTCTCGTTTTTAGCATTGTAGTTTTCGATGGAACTTCCGTATGGAAGCAGTTGTTTCTTGCGGGTCTTGATTTCTTCACTGATGAGTTTGAAAAGGTTTTTCAACCCTTCGTCGTCACCCATGAAGACGAGTCCACCTATTTGAGGTAAATTCATAAACGAACGAAGTTGTTCGGAACCATAATCGACGGCATAGATGTTTATCTCGGCAGCCGTATGATTTTTGCAAATGGAATAAATGAGGGCATCGAGCATATTTTCTCTTTCTATCTCGTCGTTGCCATAGATGATCGTGTTGCCATCCTGTGCAAGATCGTATAGCAAGATGTTCTGTTCTTGCTTTTCGGGCGCATCGTATTCTCCGATTATAGCCTTGATGACATATGGAGTATGAGAAACATCGTATTTTGCTTCCAGTCCGTCGACCAAGATGATCGGATCGATGTCGTTGAGCCAAAGTCTCTTAGCCTTTTTGTTGGAAGCTTTGGCGACTTCGACGATGGTCGACAAGATGGCCGTAATCTGTTCGCCTTGGGCTTCTATTTTGATGTTGTTGCCGGATTGGATACTCTTGATGATGTTTCCAGTATCATCTATAAAATTGAGACTTTTGTCGAGTTGTTTGACTATCTTCTCGCTCGGAAAATATTTGGCTCCACACCAAGCGGATTGACCGAGAGCGAAGTATTCGTCGTAACCTACTTGTAAATAGAAACGACCTGTCTCTCTTATACTCGCGGCTTCGGGACGTTTGAGCATCTCTTTACTGTCGGATGCGTCCTGCACTTTCAGACAGACTCTAAATTTGGTGTTCGACCAAATCTGATCGTTTACGACACCGCTCGGTTTTTGAGTGGCTAGAATGAGATGAATACCGAGACTTCGTCCGATGCGGGCGACACTTATCAAATTGTCCATAAATTCTGGTTGTTGACTTTTTAGTTCGGCAAATTCATCGCAGATGATGAAAAGATGCGGTATGGGTTCAGAAAGTCTTCCCTCTTTGAAAAGTCTTTGGTATTTGTAGATATCTATCGTGCTTTCACCCAGACTGTCTCGGGCGGCATTAAAAATCTTTTGGCGACGTTTTATTTCGCTGTCGATGCTGACGAGAGTGCGATCCATTTCAGCTTTATCGAGGTTCGTTATAGTGCCGGCCAAGTGTGGCAAACTGATGCCAGTCGTCTTGTTTTCGAAGGCTCCAGCCAAGCCACCACCTTTGTAATCGATGAGAATGAAGGCGACGTCGTCGGGACTGTAGTTTATAGACATCGAAAGAATGTAGGTGATGATGAATTCCGATTTACCACTTCCGGTCATACCGGCGATAAGTCCGTGCGGACCGTGATATTTTTCGTGCAAATCCAGATACATGAGACCGCCGTCGTCGTCGACTCCGATTTCGGCTCGGAGGCTGGAGGTCGCATCGTTAGTATCCCAACGATTCATGATGTTAAGTTGTTCGACTTTACCTACCCTTTCCATTTCTAAAAACGTGATCGATTCCGGTAGTTGTTTGGTGCCTTCTTCGAATTCGATCGGAATGTTAGAAAGTTTGCGGGCGACGGCCATCATGTCGATGTTCATATCGATTTCATCGTGAATGGAAAGATTTTCTTGGTTGGCAAAAGAGTCGGTCAATATGTCTGTCGTATTGGCTCCGATGTTTATGAAGTTGTCGCATTTACTAGGAAGTATGCTCATTCGACTTTCCAATATTAGGAGACTATAACCGACGATTTCATCGATTTCGGTGAGAAGTTTAGTAAAAGCATGTCTCTTTATTTGTGAATAGTCATCGGTACATATTATGTAATAAGGTTTGAACAACTTGGCTCCGTCTTTACTGAGGGCTATGCGATTTTGTAATTCTGATAGCAGGTAGTCGCATATACGTTTAGAACCTTCGAGGGTCGACGAAAAGAATCTGAGCTGTAAATCATTAGTAAAGCAATGATTTAGGTAGCGGACGTATTCCCAACGAGTGGCATTCAGAGGGTTCGTGATGACGACGAGTTTGATATCTTCGTAGCTGTAGAATGTCAATAGTTGAAGAATGATATTTTGCATCATACCATAGCATTTATTGACATCTCCCATGAGAGCTGTAATCTTGTTTTTGTAAAACGAATAACCGACGGGCACATCGTAGAGATATTTGAATTCTTCTATGAGTTCGTCTGCTTTTTTGCGTAGATCGTCTTCGTCTATAGTGAAGCCTTCTTCCGGATAGTTGATTTTGGCATTCAAAAGTTGTTTACCTGTGCCCAAACGGACTTCGAGGAAGTCGTTTTGTTCTATGCGTTTGTCCCAAAATCTGGTTTTGCCGACCTCTATGATGCTCAGGCATTCACGAACCGGAATGAGGTTTTCTATGAGTATCTCGTGCTGCAGTTTTTGTTCTTTCGATAGCTCTTCTCTTTTCGTATCTAGGTAGCGGGTGTACTTGTTTATGAGTTCTCTTTTTCTTTTGAATTTGAGAGCTTTGTTGAACATTTTCGTGAGAGTCGGCCACAAAAGTGTGGATGCAATCATCGCGAGCGACGAGAGGAGGTTGGGCCAAACTTGGGCCAAGGTCGCCTGTCCACTCGATATTTTACCGATGGTATTTAGAAACATCACGATGGAAACGACACCCATGGTGAGCATAGGACCGACAGTCAGAAGAAGAGGCATCTCCGATTCTTTTTCTTGTTTTGGAGGAGGACTGAGAGTTATTTCTTTGGTCGTGATCGTTCTTCTGATGCGCGGCGATTTGGAGAAATAGTTATCGGGTGAATAGAGATCTATTTCTTTGATCTCGCGGTCTTGAGGCTGGTTTCCATATGTTATATCATATGAAGACAATCGGCAGGTGCTCGTATTGCAATGTACTTCATCGTGTGGATTGTTGATCAGCAAAAAACCATTCAAAAACATGATTTTGAGGCCATATATGGTTATTTCATCGCCACTTCTCAGGACATTTTTGTTCGTCTTCGAAGGTAGAGCAATATTGTTTTTATAGACTGGCACATCGGCCGTATCCAATAGCAGGACATCGTTTTCGATATAAATTTTTGCAGCTTGGCCGGTGATATAAGGACAAGTATAACGAACATTAGAGGAATTATCGTTTCCGATGGTGAGAGTCGACGAACTGGTATATCGATAAGGCAAGAAAGTTGCATCGAACACATCGGTCGCATAAAGAACATATTCTTGCTCTGCCCTTTTGACGACATAATACTTGTTTTTTTCTAAAAGTGCTCTTGTCAAGATCATGCCATTTCCCAAGATGCTCACGTCGTTCGTCGAATAGATATACCACTCTTTGTCGATAGCTTCGATGTTTATGAGTTTGGCTTCTTCGTTAGTATATTCGTCGAAGTTGAAAGTTCCCGAAACTTTTTGAGGCAACGCAAAAGTCAAAACTTTGTTTTTTAAGAATAGATAAATCTTCATGATCTCTCACCTACTATACAGAAATTATATCATAGTTTTTTAGCATATTGAGAAATATTTGCGAATTATGTAGATGCTTGTGTAAACGAAATGAATATACTGTGTAAAATTGTCGAATTATCAACAATTTGTTTGACATAAAAAATATCGAGAACATTTTTGTTCTCGATATTGACTATTTATAGTGTACTTTGAAATTTGCCGCGAGCTTTATTGAGCTTCGATTCGGGCACATTTTCTGTGTTGTACAAACCGGCACTTTCCATTTCGCTGTAGATTTCTCCTTGCATTGCAAGAAATTGTCCCAAAGTATCGGAAAATGTCTTCTTAACTTTCGGATTGTTCGCTTCGATGGCACCATGCATCATGATGTCACAGGCATTTTTTGTGAGTGTCAAAGCTGTATTCATTATTATTTTGTCGTCCATATAATATCCCTCCTATTCTTCGATCAATTTATAATACTTCTTATAGACTGTCGAGGTGAGATCCTCCAAGTCATCCAATACTTTTTTGAATTCGGCATCGTCGATGCTTATCTTGTAGTTGGAGATATAGTCTTTCATACTCTCCAAATGAGATAAAACATCTTCGGTGTACAGAAGTTCTTTTTCGCTCATAATTTTCCTCCTAGCATTAGTATGGCATGACAATATCAAATAATGCAAAAAAAGATGACTATTTTTTGGCAATCTAAGTAGTCATCGGTGTTATGGTCAATTGGTTTGGATTATTCGTATGTTTAGATTTGGAAAATTTTGTCAAACTTTTCATGGCCTCTAGAAGAGTTTTGATGATCGTATCGTTTACGGGGTTTTCTTCTACAGAAAGGATGTCTACGAGCTGCATCGCATAGTCATTTATTTCACAAGTTGTGAATTCTTCTTTTATTTTCTTTAAAATGAGGTTCGTCGATGACGATTTGGCTTGACATGCTTCGCCCAACGCATTGAGCGACACTTGTCTTGTGAATCCAGGCATAAGCAATTGTTCTTCATCGTCTTCGATGGGAAACGTTATCGTTTCGATGGAAACACGTGAGAGAAAAGTGGCAGCATCGAAAGTTCTAGTTTTAATTTGACGAAAGGCCAAAAGCATTTTGTAAAGCACATCGACGAGATAATATTCTTCTATGCGATCGTAGAGTATGCGGGCCGCGGCTCGCATAAGGTAAATGTTAAAGGCTCTCTTAGAGTTATCGTAATTATTGTAAAATACATCGGTCGCTACTTTGAAATTCATGAGTCGAACGAGGCTTCCCAAATGACCGTAGTTTTCGATCAAGTGATCCAAAAGTTTCTTGTTGGCATATTCCAATTCCTTATGTGTCAATGTTTGACAAGTATGTCGATTGAGCAATTGTACGATGTCATCATAGGTCAACTTGTCGATATCGACAGCTTCGTCTATCAGTTGAACGACAATTTTCATAAACGTATATTCGAGCATAATATCATTTCTTTCTTCGATAGAAAAGGCGACGAACGAAAAATCGGTCACCTAATTTATTCTTCTTTTTTAATAGGGGTGTATTTGTATGTTTTGGCTGGGGTCATCTTCGAAACGATGCTTTCGTTCAAAATTGCCGATGCTGTGGATACTTGATTAGCTATCCAAGCGATATCTTCTTCGGTCGCAGGAAGCCATACCCCATCGATACACATCATGTTTTCACTCACATTATAGATGGTAGCGCGTCTCGTAGGTTCTGTCACTCGCTGAGTAATTACGGGCATGATTATGACCAGTTCTCCACTCATGTGTTCTTCTTCGTCGTGCGCGACGTAGAGATGTCGAACTCTCGTGTAATGGAGTTCAGAATTTTCTCTAATCGCATCGTAGACGATTTTTTCTTTAGTATAAGCATACGAGCTCCTCGTCGAAGAGGTGCGGTCGATGAGTCTCAACTCTATGTTCGTCTTATCCTGATCGTAAGAAATATCTACGTCTATATCTTTCATATAATCCGAAAATTTTTCGTCGAGAATTGCCAAGTATTGGTAAGGATTGACGAATGTATCGAATTCTCTCAGTTTTATGGCAAGATAATTCCGAAATGGGGAATCGTCTTTTCCAGTAGCTTCGATGAAGGGGGCTCCTTTGACGACTGGCAAGCTCAATTTCAAGAGAATATCGATGGCCCAGTTAAACTTTTCATAATAACTTTGGACGACATCATCAAATTCTATGTATTCTTGCATTTTTTTCTTTTCTCTATCATCTGCCGATAGACAATCTATCGTATTGTCGTGTGGCTCATGTTCATATTTCGTTATATAGAGAAGAAATGCCAGTAATGTGCGAACCGAACTTATATAGTAGACGCGGTGATAGTTTTGAGTGATGATGTTTTGTCCTTTGTATGCTCTAGGATCGATAGAGACATTTTCGATATTGCATTCTCCATGTTCTCCGTTTTCGAATGATATGTTGAAATGTCCATTGAATTCGCTGTAAAGACGAATACCTAAATCGGTACTCGTATTGCCTACGGCGATGACTTTATCGATGCCATCGAAGTAAAAGACGAAGTCTTTCCATTTATATAAATCTTGTGTTTTTCCTTTAAATTTATATGTTCCTATTTTTTTTGCGGCGAAATTGTTCATCGCGATTTGAAATCCAACTTTTTTCATAAACCCTCCTGCAAGTAAAATGCCATTTTGATCGGCATTCACCCTTCTATAAAAATCATAACATAACCAAAAAATTTTTGCTATACATTTCTATAAAAAATATTAAAAAATATTTTTCTATGAAGACAGACGTGACTTACGATATATAAGTCACGTCTTTAATCAAGTAGAAAAGGAATATGTAGAATGCGAGCATAAATGTCACAAATATGACCATCGCAAGGAATCTATTCGAACTATATTGATCATTTTTGTTCATTTGGCAAATTGACTGTACTACGGTAAGTCACTCCCAATATGCGATCGTAGAAGAAATCGTCATTTTTTAGAAGGCGAACGAAGTTTACTGTGTAGAAGACGATCGTGAAGATGACGGCCAGTATTTCAAACAAAGGCCAATTGAAACTATTCTTTGAAATGGATGCAAATCGAAGTATCAAAAGAGGCATTTCGAAATAGTAGAAGTAAATGAGAAGTGTTCGAGCGATGAGAGTCAAAGGTACATTTTTGCTCATGGAGAGACGAACGTTCAAAAACAACATGCCCATTGTGCGGCCGTTTGTTAAAAGAGGAATCGCCACAAAATAGATACCGAAGATGACTTTATAGAAAGAAGTTTTTCGAAAGAAGAGAGACATAACTCCATAAAGAAAGATGTCGAAGAGGAATATTGTCAACCGCCGCAGGCCCGATACGTGCATACCGGCTCGAAAGGAATCTGCATCTATTTTTTGTCGACTCGGAAGAAGACGGCTTGGCAAACTCATGAGACAGTAGCCGATGAGTCCTCCCAATGTGTTCATGATGAGATCGTCGACATCGAAAAGTCTATACGGACCCGGGTAGATAAAATAGAGCCCTGTCAGTTGAGTTACTTCGAAGAAGAGACTGAGAAGAAAGGTGAAGAACACGGTCTTTTTGAGATTGCATTCGAAGTAGTAACGCAGATACATTCCAAAGGGAATCGTCATGACAATATTGAGAAGTACGGTGTAGACGCAAGGTTCTGTGAGAGCTTTGAGATAGGTCTG
>CAZKKM010000010.1:0-25219 GCA_964553435.1 uncultured Muribaculaceae bacterium
AGATAAATATGGAGTTATTGGCATAGAAGTAAGAGTGATAGAAGATAGGAAGTGAGAATAATGAACAATCGACAAAATTCGACAAATATAAACTGGTATCCTGGTCATATGGAAAAAACGAAGAGAGAAATCGCAAAGTTAAGTCCACTAATCGATTTCGTCATAGAACTTGTGGATGCACGCATCCCTCGATCTTCTAAAGTGGTTGGAATCGAGGAATTAATCAAAGGTAAACCGAGAATTCTCGTGATGACCAAGTCAGATTTGGCCGATATAGAAGAAACGGAGAAATGGATTCGCAGATATGAAAGTTCTGGAGTAAAAGTTATCCCTACTAACTTAAAGGATGCAAAAGGGCATCTATCCTTAATAGAAGAAATAGGCAAAATTTCGGGAGAAATCAACGAAAAAAGAGAAAAAAGGGGATTAAAGCCAAAGGTATTAAGAGGATTGGTAATCGGGATTCCGAATGTTGGAAAGAGCACACTCATCAACAAATTGGCTGGAAAAACCGTTGCCGGAGTTGGGAATATTCCGGGTTTTACGAAGAATTTGACATGGATCAAGGCGGGTAATGCTTTACTTTTAGATTCTCCTGGCATCTTATGGCCAAAGTTCGAAAACGAAGAGGCAGCTCTCAATTTAGCAGCGATGAGTGCCATAAGAACTGAGGTTTTACCGATAGATGAAGTTGCCGTCCACATCCTCAAAAAATTGAGCGAGTTTTATCCCGAAGAGTTATCCAAATTCGGTCTCGAAAAACTCGATGAAGATTTTGGAATCAATTATGAAATTATCGGAAAACGCATCGGAGCTCTTTCCAAAGGAGGAGAAATGGATTATAATAAGATAAGCCATTATGTGGTGAATGCTATAAAACAAGAAATGATCAAAGGCATAACATTCGATAGGTGTTGATTTTAGAAGATGAAAGATGATTTATTGGCATATGAAAGAAAATTGTACGATGAAGGTGTAAAACTCATCGCTGGTGTCGACGAGGTGGGAAGAGGGCCCCTTTTTGGTCCAGTCGTCACGGCAGCGGTCATCTTGCCTCAAAATTATCTTTTGGAAGGGTTGACAGATTCGAAAAAGCTGACTCCTAGAAAAAGGGACATATTTTATGATATAATCATGAGAGATGCCATCAGTGTAGCAATCGGAATCGAGAGTGCAGAAGTCATCGATGAGGTCAACATTTATCAAGCGACCAAATTGGCAATGATAGAAGCTATCGAAAAATTGGGTGTAAAACCTGAACACGTGCTCATCGATGCAATGAAGTTGGATGATTTGAAGATTCCTTCGACGAGCATAATAAAAGGTGATGCTAAGAGTGAATCCATTGCGGCGGCCAGTGTCATTGCGAAAGTGACGAGAGACCGAATGATGGAAGAAGTCGCTCTTACGCATCCGGAGTACGGTTTCGAAAGGCACAAGGGGTATCCGACCAAAGAACATATCGAAGCAGTTATCAAATACGGGGTTTTTGACGGATATCGGAAGACATTTGAACCTATCAAGAGTATAATACATGGGAGTGTGAATTATGTCAGTAACAAAGAAAGAAAAAGAAAAAAGCAAAAAGAGCAATCAAAACAACTCAGTATCGACGTCTAAAAAGAAAAACGAAGCGAGCGAATCTCATTCGAACTTTATAGAGAAACAGTCTACTGAGAGAATACAATTGAAACTGGATTTGGACGATTCCCAAGCGAGTCGAGTGGAAGATGAAAATATCTTCGATAAACCGTCCGAAGAGTTGGAAAAAGAAGTGCGAGCTACTAAAGAGGAAGTATTCATAGATGAGAGCATGTACGATGAAAACAAGAATATTTTCGATACGGAAGATGATACCAACAAAGAAGAATTTTCAGAGTCGATCGAACAAGAAGCGAAAGATGAACGGCAAGAAACCAAAGAAAATGTGAAGACTTCGACTGTCACTCAGAGTCCAACAGTTCAAAATATTAAAACATCTGCGAACATTCAAAGAGAAAGTGATTCGACCGGAATTAAAAAAACAAAACTCAACAAATTCGAAAAACGCAAATTGAAACACAAAAGGCAAGAAGAACTGGCTCTCTTGCGGGGAATACCGAAGTATTTTACATCTTTTATGATGGAGACTTTGTATATCTTCGCCGTCGAGATCATACTCAAGTTGTTGGTCGGCAATTTCGATTTCGATTACACTTTGTTGCGCATCTTTTTAAGTAGTGCAGCTTTTGGAGTCGTTTTGACGGTTCTTACCAACAATTTGCCGAACAAATTAAGAAGAGTAATCCTCATCTTCTTCAATGTATTGGTCGTATTTTATGCTTGGTTACAAATAGGTTTTTTGAATTTCATGGGTGTATTCATGTCTGTCGGCAATGCCGAACAAGGAACAAAAGCTATAGAATACGTCTTGGATTTCTTGAGTTCATATGCTCCTTGGGTTTATACGATATTCATACCATTCGTTCTTTCCAATGTCTATTTCGGTTTCGAAAGATATATCACACGGGATGGCTTTGAAAAGAAGATACCGTTTAAGAGCTTCGCTGTCGATACAGCTTTGTTGGTCGGTATGACTCTTTTAGCTTTCTCTTATTATGCTACTTTGGAATTAGATTTCATGCAAAATAAATATCAGATGATCACGAATAAAGAGTTGTTTTTAAATCCAGAGAATGCCGTCGTAGCTATACGCAACTTCGGTTCGACGATGTATTTAATCTTGGATGTAGAAAATACGTTGATAGAGGGAAATGCTAGAACATATACTCCGTCTAGTAAAGGTGACGGGGACGTCACGGAAGAAACCGATTATACGAGACATATAGATGATGAAGCTTGGGAAAGTCTTCTAAAGATGGAAAATGATGTCGATTACAAAAATTTGAACAACTATTTTTACAATAGAAAAATAGTCGATAAAAACGAATACACCGGAATGTTCGAGGGAAAAAATCTCGTCATGGTGATGCTCGAGAGCATTCCCGAGGCTTTGTTTCACGAAGAATTCAAAGATTATTTTCCGACATTTTATAAACTTTATAACGAAGGAATTACAGGAATAAATAATTACAGCCCCATAAATAACTGTGGAACTGGCGAATCTGAAAGAACAAGTCAAACGAGTGTATATTCGATAGTGACCACCTGTACTGTAAGTACATACAAAGAAAACGAATATCCTCAGGCTCTTCTGTATATGCTTAGAAAGAATGGTTACTACACGAGTTCATATCATAATTTCGATGATAGACATTATTCTAGAAATACTTTGGAGTATCGATTTGGAAGTATGCGATATTATGGAGCATCAGATTTGGGCATTTCCATTTCGAATCAGTATAGTGAATGGCCGAGCGATGTCGATCTCGTCGAGGAGGCATTACCAAAATTCATAAATCAAGATAAGTTTGCATCTTATATAATAACCGTTTCGGCACATACTCCGTATATCTTCGATAGTGAGCTCGGAAGAAAACACATGGATTTGTTTAAAGATACGAATTACGATGTTGCAACGAAGAGATTTCTTTCTAAAGCGAAAGAGACGGATTTGGCTTTAGAGAAATTGCTCGACGAACTCGAGAAAGCAGGCAAATTGGAAGATACAGTCTTGGTCGTTTTTGGAGATCATTATCCATATGCTCTCAACGACAAAAACTATCAAGCGATAACACCTTATGATATCACTGTGAACAACGAAGTTGACCGCACACCGTTTATCATATATAATAGTGGGACAGAAGCCGAGAGGATAACGAAGTATACGAGTCCGATGGATTATGCGCCAACTCTTTTAAATCTCTTCGGAGTCGAGTACGATCCGAGACTTTACCTGGGCAATGATGTCTTCAGCGAATACACAGATTACGTATTGTTCCCGGACAATAGTTGGCAGAATACCAGTGGCTTTTATAGTTCTTCGAAAGGTGAATTCATGCCAAATGAGGATGTCGAACCATTGAGTGACGATGAGATCATAGCTCTAAATAAAGAAGTTCTCGGCAAACGCGATATGAGCGGATTGGCCATCAAAAAGGATTATTTTTCATATCTCTTCAAATATTTCGATGAGTACGAGAAATTGAGCGAAAGCGATGATGAAACAAATGATTCTGATGAATCCCTCGATAAGAAAAAAGAAAGTACGAAGAAAGAACAGGAGGAAAAAAGATGAAGAATGTAGTCATCGTCGAGTCCCCGAGCAAGACAAAGACGATAAGCAAATATCTGGGAAGTGATTTCGAGGTTTTATCTTCGAAAGGCCACATAAGGGATTTGTCGACGACCGGCAAGTTCGGTTTGGGAATCGATGTCGAAGATAACTTTCAGCCTCATTACGTAGCTTTAAAAGATAAGAAAAAATTGATCAGCGATTTGAAGAAAGCATGTAAGGGAGCGACCGTCTATTTGGCAAGCGATCCGGACCGCGAAGGGGAAGCTATAAGCTGGCATCTCATGGACGAGTTCGGACTCGACAATTACAAAAGAGTCGTCTTCAATGAAATAACGAAACCGGCTTTATTGGAGGCATTCGAACATCCGAGGGATATCGATATGGATTTAGTAAAGTCTCAGGAAACGCGAAGAATGCTCGATCGCATCATCGGTTTCAGACTGAGCAAACTCATGCAATCGAAGACCGACGGTAAAAGTGCTGGCCGTGTGCAGTCAGTCGCCCTCAAATTGATCGTCGATCGCGAACGCGAAATAGCAGCTTTCAAAGAAGAGGAATATTGGACGGTCAAGGGAATTTTTCCGGATTTTGAAGCTGAACTCGACAAATATCAGGGTAAAGAAGTAAAGATACCTGGAAAAGTCGATGCCGATGCTATCATAAACTCGCTGTCAAAGTGCTTCAATATCGATTCAGTCACGAGCAAAGTCAAAAACAAGAAAGGTGTCATGCCATTTACCACTTCGACTTTGCAACAGGCATGTATCAACATTCTCGGTTTCAATTCATCGCGTACGATGAAAATAGCTCAAAAACTTTACGAAGGTGTAGATTTGGGCAGTGAGACGGTCGGTTTGATTTCGTACATGAGAACTGATTCGACGAGATTGTCTTCAGTATTTGTCGGTGAGACGATGGAATACATTCGCAACAATTACGGAGCCGAGTATGTCGGCAATGTCAAAGTCGATAAGAAAAAAGACAACGTTCAAGATGCACATGAAGCCATAAGACCGACGAGTATCAGAAGAACTCCGGAGAGTGTCAAAAAATATCTGACTCAAGAAGAATACAAAGTTTACAGCATCATCTATGCCAGAGCTTTGGCTTCTTTAATGGCCGATGCCAAAGCAAATGGAACGACAATAATCTTAGAAAACAACGGTTATACGTTCAAAGCGACAGGTTCTGTTATCATCTTCGATGGTTATTTGAAAGTATACGGAGAATATACTAAAAACGAAGATGTCGTCCTACCCGATCTTTCACAATACAAGTCCAAAATTGTCATAGCAGAGGATATAGTCGGAGAGCAACATTTCACAAAGCCTGCTCCTCGTTATACGGAGGCAAGTTTAATCAAAGAGATGGAATCTTTGGGTATCGGTAGACCGAGCACTTATGCAAAGACTATGGATACTTTGAAATTCAGAAATTATGTGAATATCGAAGATAAAAAATTTGTGCCGACAGATATCGGATTCGAGATAACCGACAAATTGCAAGAATGTTTCAGCGATATAATAAATGTCAAATATACGGCCGAGATGGAGACAGATTTGGATAAGATTGCCGACGAGAAGTACGACAACATCAAAGTATTGAAAGATTTTTGGGAGAAGTTCGAGCCATTAGTCGAAGAGGCCTTCAAGACGATGGAAAAGAAAGCTCCGACTCAAACGGGAGAAGATTGTCCGGAATGTGGCAACCCACTCGTCATAAGAAAAGGAAAATACGGAGAGTTTGTCGCCTGCTCGAATTATCCGGAGTGCAAATACGTCAAGCCGACAGAAAGAAAGGTCTTAGCCGCGTGTCCAAAGTGTGACGGTGGCGAAATAGTTGCCAAAAAGACGAAGAAGGGGAAAACTTTTTATGGATGTAGCAATTATCCCGAATGCAATTATGCTCTATGGGATGAGCCGACAGGAGAAAACTGTCCAGAATGTGGAATGCTCATGGTTCAAAAGGGCAAAAAAGTTTATTGTCCAAATTGTGCATCGAAGGAAAAAGAAGAGAAATAGAAGTTTGAAAATCGAGGCTGTGAGGTCTCTTTTTTTGAGCATACTCAAATAAAAAATATTTTTCGACATAGTCTAATTCACATAAATTTCACATTTTATACACAGGCAATACAAACTATATTAGTATACTGATATCGTGAAATGGAAGTGATAGATGATAGATAGAAAAAGTATTGTATCATACTAAAAAAAGATATGCTAAACACAAATTAAAATTGGTTTTAAATTAAAGACATAAAATAAACCTATAAACTTATCCTTCTCAATAAAACTATAATTAAATTAAAACTTCAAGAAGAGCGACGAATTAAAGTCGCTCTTTTATGTACAAAAAAAAGCGATAGTCCCGCCTTTAATAGAATTTGTATTCTCCTATGATGTTTCCATAGATTTCGCTCGATGGTTTTTTTTCGATGGAAAAGATGCCAGCTTTGACTGTAAGTGCAGGTTTAGCTCGAAAGTTGAGAGTCGTGTTTATAATATAATAACTGTCTTCGCTTTTGAAAACGCACAGATTTTTTGGATCGTAGTTGTTGAGCATGAAATACGGGATAGGAATGAATTCTTTGGTAACTTGTTCGTATCCGTTTTCGATGAGAGGAAGAGGAACGGTTTCGTCGGTTCCCTTCAGATATTCGTTTTGAACGAGAACTTCGATGGTACGAGATTTTCTCTTGTCCATCGTGATTACTCCGTTTAAGACGAGACTCTGCAAATGCTCCTGAATCGTAGCAGGGCTTTTGACGTTCAAGCCGGCGGCGATTTCTCTTACGGTAGGGGCATAGCCATTTTTAGCAATCGACCGTTTGATAAAATCCAAAACTTCCAATTGTCGGTTCGTAATGTTCATAGATATTTCACCCAAGAAAATCATACCATTTTTGGAATGGGGAAGTCAAATAAAAGAATTGTAAAAATACTTTTTTCAGTATATAATTATAATGGGTGTAACAATATGAAGAAAAAACTTTTAGTAATGTACGCGACATACGGGACAGGACACAGATCTATAGCTCAGTACATAGACGATTACTTTACAGAGAGCGGAGAATACGAAGTCATGGAGATAGATTTGTTACAATATGCCACACCTTTCTTGGGTACGTTTACGAACAAGTTTTACAACAGTGTCATGTTCAAGATGCCTTGGCTTTGGAATATCATCTATCGCATGACGGACAATGCGATAGGTGGGAAAGTGAGCGCAAAACTGTTGGCCAAAGTCGTATCTAATAAAAAGATCAAAAATATCATTTTGAATTTCAATCCGGATATCGTCATAGCGACTTATTTTACAGCTGCGACTTATATCAGTAAACTTAAAAAATCTGGTGACCTCGATTGTCGTCTTTTGAGTGTCGTCACCGATTATAGGGCTCATAGAATGTGGTTGGATTCATATAAATCCGAAGATGCTTTGGTCGTCAACAGTATAGAAGAGAAGAGAAGCTTAATAAAAAAGGGCATAGATGGAAAAATAATACATACATTTGGCATTCCTGTATCTTCCAAATACACAAAGAGTCTGTATGACAAAAGCAATCTTTTGAAGAAGTTCAAATTGACTGGAGAAAGACCGATCATCCTTTTTTACGGAGGAGGAGGGCAAGGCTCATCTACGACTTTGCCTTATCTTTTAAATTTAATCGAAGCCAAAATCGATGCGGACATCTTCTTCGTCTGTGGAAAAAATCAAGATTTAAAACGTCGCGCGGAAGGAATGGCCAAGAGGCATGAGGCAAAAAACATTCACGTGCTCGGTTATATCACGAACGGGCCCGAGTATCTATACGTTTCCGATTTCGTCATATCTAAGCCAGGCGGCCTCACAGTGACAGAATGCCTTTGCTTTCATAAACCGCTGGTTCTCATTCGAAGTGCAGGAGGACAAGAGAAAGACAACGTTCGCTTTCTCGTCAAGAAAGGTTATGCAATAAATGCCGTATGGCAACTGAAATTTTATCATACAGTCAAAAAACTGTGCGATAATCCGATTCATCTCGAAAAGATGGAACATAATCTGGAAGAGTTGAACAAAGAAGATGCGATGAAAAAATTGTTTTCCTTGGTGGGAGATATTTTGGATGAAGATTAATCCGATACTCAAAACTTTAAAAAAAGAACGGAAAAAACAGCAAAAATCGGTGAGGGTTATGAGTGAGAAGATAGGAGTTTCGAAATCGATGTATTCTTATTTGGAAAATGGAGATAAACGATTGACTTACGAGACGGCTGTACGCATAGCTGACGAGTTGGGACTTTCGACAGATGAACTCTTTCTTGGAGATTACGACGAATTTTATAAAGGCACTCTCATATAATTTTATAGGGAGAGTTTTTATTTATGAATGATGAAATTTTAAAAAAGGTCGAAAAACGAACGAAAGTCAAAAAACAGACTATCATCGATTTGGCCAAAAAATTGTCGAACGGCGATATGAAAGACGAGGGAACTTTGACCGAAGTGATAGATACACTGGCCGCGGCGACGGGACGGAATGTCACACCAGAGATGAAAGAAAAAATCATCGCGACTGTCAAAGATGACAAAGTTCCTGCAAATGTCGACAAAATGTTTTAACAAAGTTTTTGAAACTTTGTTTTTTTGTATGTCAATTTTAAGATTGGAGGATGTAAATAGCGATGTGTCTCCAACTTGTAAAAAGAGCGAACTTAAAGTATAATATAATTGTTACAAATTGAGACAAAAGTTGCGGAAGAAAACAGTTATAATCTTCTCGGTGATAAATATGAAAGTCAAAGTTTTCGACGAAAGTCATGAAAAAGATTTGGAAGCATCTGTGAATGGATTTTTGAGTACACTTACGACGGATTTAATCGACATCAAGTACAGTGTGGCCATAAGTACGTGCGGAGAGGAGCAAATTTACTGTTTTACGGCAATGATAGTCTATGAAAGTTAGTGATTTTGATGAAAAAGAATAGTTTTGTCGAGGGGACGATCATCGCGACCGCGGCCATAATCTTGACGAAAATTTTGGGCATGCTCTACGTCATACCTTTTTATGGCATCATAGGTTCCCAAGGAGGAGCACTCTACAGTTATGCGTACAATATTTATACAATTTTTTTAGATATGTCGAGTGCAGGCATTCCGACAGCAATAAGTAAAATCATAAGTGAATACAATACCGTAGGCATGAAGGAAGCAAAATATAGAACGTTCGTTTTGGGGCGCAAGATAGTGATGATATTATCGGCGATCGGTTTTTTGATCATGTTCGTGTTCGCCGATTTGTTCGCAATGGCAATAATCGGCGATATGAGTGGAGGAAATACACCGCAGGATATTGCCTTCGTCATAAGATGTATAAGTTTTGCCATTTTAGTTATACCGTACATGAGCATAGCGAAAGGGTACATCCAAGGACATAGCATAGTGACTCCGTCGAGTATATGTAACGTGCTCGAACAAATCGTGCGCATTTTTGTCATCTTGACAGGAAGTTTCTTCATCTATAAAGTTTTCTCATTATCGCTCACTTTGGCAGTAGGTGTGGCTGTTTCTGGGGCTTTTTTTGGAGGGCTAGCCGCATACTTTTACTTAAAGAGAGTGATAAAGAAGAATGCGAAAGAACTAGGAGTAATCGAATACGAAAAGAAGGATGATGTTTCTGATAAGGAAATAATAAAGAAAGTCATCTCTTATGCAGTGCCTTTCATCATCATCGCAGTGGCAACATCTATCTACAATTTTACAGATATGGTGCTCATCATCAGAGGTCTCGATATGATAGGCTTTGCTACGGCGGAAGCCGAATTTATCCAAAGTGCCATCACAACTTGGTCTTCCAAAATTTGCATGATAATCTCGGCATTTTCGATGGGCATGAGTGTCAGTTTGATTCCGAATATCGTCAGTTCGTTCGTCAAGAAAGATTACGAGGATGTAAATGTAAAGATAAACAAGGCTTATCAGATGATACTCATGATATCGGTACCGTGTGCTATTGGACTTTGTATTCTTGCAAAACCGGTATGGACGATCTTTTATGGAACTAGCAAATATGGTCCTTCTGTTTTGGCTGTTATGGTCATCGCGGCAATATTTGCAAATCTCTATGCTGTGACGTTCAATGCGATGCAATCTATGAATAAATTTAAAACGGTATATGCGAGTGTCTTCGTAGGCTTTTTGGTCAACGGTCTTTTGGATATTCCTCTAATTCTCGCATTTGATAAAATTGGTCTTCCTGCTTATTGGGGTGCTCCGATCGCGACGATCATCGGTTACAACATTTCGATGATGATCGCGAGACATGATTTGAAGAAGAATCACAAGATGAAATTCGGCGAGACATTGAAAATGATAGGAAAGTTATGTGTGCCGACGGGGGTTATGATCGCAGCATTGCTTGTCATGAACAACATCTTGATGTTCGATGCGACGACAACTTGGTCTTCCATAATCATGATCGTAGCAAATACGATAGTAGGAGGTTGTATATATTTAGTTATTTCGTACAAAATGGGGCTAATAAATGAAGTTTTTGGTCGAGCATACGTCAATAAACTCATCAAAAAACTTACCTTTGGAAAAGTAAGTTTACGATAATCAGACCATGTAATTGTTCGTCACATATTCGCTTCCACCGACAGAAGAAGGCATTTCGCTTTCGAGCTTAGAGACACGCGTGTCGAGACGGTTGATAGAACGTTCTATCTTGGCAAGACGGGATTCGAGTTCACTCGAATAGGTATCATCTTTTCCGTTCGGATAAGCAGGTGTGATGACTGGACCTTGATAAAAGTTCGAACTCGATTCGGTGGCCATCGGGAAACCTGCATTCATCGCGGGCATCTGAGGTTGAGTCGGATAAAAGTAACTGGATGAACTTTGATTTTGGAAAAAGGCATTTCTATCTTTTTTCATTTTTACATTTCTCCTTTATTTTATTATATGTAAAAAATTAGAAGTAGGTGAGTAAATTATGCGTTTGAGAAACGTGAAGGATGCGGACGATATTTTAAAGAATTCTTTCTATTACGTTCGAGATCCCAAAAATAAAAAGGGCAAGTGGAAAGAAGTGTTCGAAAATGACAACCCGATCATGTTGGAGATCGGTATGGGGAAAGGTGATTTTTTAATCGGAATGGCCGAAGCACATCCCGAATGGAACTTCGTCGGCATAGAAAAATACGAAAGTGTTCTCGTGCGTGGTGTGCAGAAGTTGGATAAATCTAATCTCGCGAATGTTCGAGTCATAGCGGTAGATGCCAAAGATATGAGCGAATATTTCGATGAAGAAATAAGAACCATCTATCTCAATTTTTCAGATCCTTGGCCCAAGAAGAGACATGCTAAGCGAAGACTGACTTATAGGGACTTTCTAGCTATTTATACCGAAGTGTTCGAAGGTGATTGTCACATCATCATGAAAACGGACAACGACATTCTCTTCGAAAGTACACTCATAAGCCTCAACAACTTCGGTTATGTTTTCGATGAGGTAATATTGGATCTTTGGCGGGATGAATTAAGAGAGAACATTAAAACTGAATATGAGATGAAATTCGGAAACAAGGGCTTCAAAATCAAATATATCGAAGCTCATAAAAAAAAGTAGGCAAAACGGCCAAAAAATGTTATAATGTCTACTAGAATGTAGGTGAATTATGAAGAAAGTTATAATTCTCTTCGCGATGGTCTTTCTGTTGAGTGGTTGTACGAACATCGAAGGAAGTTCATTCGATACTTTACTAGCTGAGGCGGCCAATTCAGATTTAAAAATTTATAACACTTATCGCAAAGGGTATAAGTATTATTTGCCGGCAAACATGTACGTGGCAAATTCTAAAAATAACAACGAATTCATAAAAAACAAATTCGATACCTTTTACATGTACATAGATCTAATAAGTTATCTCGGCGAGAAGCCATTGGAGTACGAGAATAAAGGGGAAACTTACTATTTCAGTTATCTATCTTTAAAGGACAAGTCTGGTTACATCGCCATCAAAAATACGCAAGATGAGAAATATTTAGTTGAAATCGCGTACAATTATGCTAAAATAGAAGTAATAGTAGAAGAGCCTCATTTGAATGCGACTGTTTCGGAAGCGATGATAATACTTTCCAGTATAGAATACAACGATTCGTTTTTGAGAGGTCTCACAGAAGAAAGTCTGCTCAACTACAAAGAGGAGTCAGTAGATATATTCAAAAAAGGTGCAACTACGGATTCGAATAAGCTATTGCAATATATCGATGACTATGACGGGACTGAAGATTACGAAGTTCCCGATTACGATGTAATCAAATAAAGGATGTGACCATTGATGGAAATATTTAGTAGACTCAAGAAAATTCTTTTCGACGAGGTGACCGAGGAGATTCCTGTCATAACCAAAGAGGAAAAGAAAAACGAAGAGAATGCGAGAGCAAGGACAAATAAGGCTCAGGAAGAAGTAAAGAAGCGAGATCGCTCAGATAGTGTAATCATAGAGAAGATAGAAACTCCCAAGAGAGAGAAGAGGTTCGAAGAACGCATCGATGATGAACCATTCGATATGCCAAAACTCAAAGAAGAAGCAAAAAAAGAAGTCAAAAAGAGCACATTCACTTTTCCTGTATTCGGCGATGAAGAGAAAGATTTGACTAGTAGACGAAGAGAGCATAGAGAAGAATCTCGTCGACCAGATAGAGAAGAGCGCCGCAAACAAAGAAATGAAATTAAACTCGAAGAAGAAAAACCAGTCAAACGAGACAGTGTTGGTTATACGAATGCCTTCGATTACAGCTATGGTAAGTATAAAGGTGATTATAAAGCTAGTAGGGAGCAAGCGCGAGAAATGCTTACTAAAACACTCGAACAAAAGGAAGAACATAAAGCATTTACTCCGTCTCCGATCATTTCACCGGTGTGGGGTGTATTGAATGAAAATTATAAAAAGGAAGATATCGTGTCTAAGAAAGATGAAAAAAGAGCAGTCGAACCACTCGATTTGGATAGTGTTAGAAGAAAAGCTTATGGTACGTTAGAGGAAGAAATAGAAGTATCTTTGGGGCGAGATATCGAGCCAAAGGTAGAAGAAGAGCCTCTGGACGAGGACGAAGGCATCAGCATCGACGATTTGTTGGTTGATAAGAACGGATTCCAAGATGATGAAGAAAAGCCAACAAATATCGATGAAAACGAGGAAGAATCCGATGCAGACGATATTTTACCATTCGGTCACGAAGAAGACGAAGTTCTCGATGAGATAATTCCTGTTATAGACGAAGATGGAGAAGCACTCGAAAATGATATAGAAAACGATTTCGAAAATATCGATGTCGAAGAAGAACCTGAACAGAAAAAAGAGCAAAAGAAAGAAAAGAGTGTACCACCGATATCTGCTTTGAGTGACGATGAAGATACCAACGAGAATATAAAAGAGGAAAAAACTGTAGATAAAAATGAGCCTATCGGCGAGGAAGATTTATTCGACCTCATCGAAAGCATCTACGAAAGAAAGGGTGAAGAGTGATGTTAGAGTTTTTTCAAGTGTATTTGCCTATAGTCGTGTATATTTTATTAATAATTTTATTGATAGTAGGCATAATATTAGGTGTAAGACTATTGGGAGCGATGGACAAGGTTGACGAAGTCTTAGATAACATGCAAAGAAAAGTGAACAGTTTGAACGGATTGTTCAGTGTAATCGATTTTACAACCGATAAGATTTCGGCATTTTCTGATAAGGTTGTCGACGTGATAAGTGGTTTTATTGGTCGCATCGGTCGCAAGAAGAAGATGAAGTACAATGAAAGTGAGGAAGATGAATATGAGTAAAAATGAAGAAAGAAAGGGTAAAGTAGGAACTTTGTTGGCCGGTGTCGGCATAGGTGTCGGGTTGGGTCTTTTGTTCGCTCCACAAAGCGGAGAGAAAACGAGGGCCGATTTGAAAAAGAAGATGGATGAGTTAGTTGCTTATTTGAGAGGTTTGGATTACAACGAAGTCAAAGACAATCTCATCGAAAAGGTCGAACATTTGAAAAAAGAATTGGAAGACTTGGACAAAGAGAAAGTTTTGGAGATTGCCAAGGTCAAAGCAGAAGATATCAAGAAAAAAGCAGAAGAATTATATCAGGCAGCAGTTGCTCAGGGTAAACCTGTAGTCGAGAAGGCTGCAAAAGAAATCAAGGCCAAAACCGTCTTGGTTTTGAAAAATGCGATTGCCAAATTGGAAGAAGATGAAAGTTCTTCTACACCTAAAAAGCGAATCATCAAAAAGAACTAATCAACGAAAAAATCTCCATTAGGAGAATTTTTTAATGCTTTTTTTGAGTTTTCGTCTTTTTTTCATACATGATGCTCATCGGCAATTTATCACGTATATCTGTGCGGTAGAGAATGTAATCGATGTTCGCATCATAAAAATCGGCAAGTTTTTCGAGTATATCGATAGGTATGGAGCGGGTTCCGACTTCGTATTTGCTGTAGCCTGGTTGGGACATGTTGAGTATCCTTGCCAAATCTGTTTGCGATAAATCTCGATCCTCTCTCAATTCTTTTAATCTATTCATTGGGAATCACCACCATATGTAAATAGTAATATATCTTGAGAAACGATATTGACTTTTAATCCAAAATGGCTTAAACTGATATTATAATCCATATTGGATTGTGGCAGAATGAGGTGTAATGATGGAACTAAAGACGAAGAGAACGATATGCTTGATGGTAGGAATAGCATCTATTCTCACTATAATAGGTACTATTTCGTATGCCTACTTCACTGCGACAGGCGAAACAAAGCCAGTTCAAGCGACTATAAATACGGCGACAGTGAGTGCCAGATTCGCGGACAACGATACAGGAATAACTGGACAATTATCTTTCGGAGAATCACTAACGAAGAAATTCACTATCACGAATACGGGAACAACCGAGGCGAATGTGAAGATGTACTGGCAAGGATTAGTCAATACATATACAGAAGAGAGTTTAACTTATACTTTGAGTTATTCTGAAACAGAAGATGGGTCATATACTGAGGTTGTTAGTAAGACGAACGTGCCTCGATCAGAAGCGAGCGCAAAAAAGATATTGGCTAATCTTCTAACTATTCCTGTAGGTAAGACATACTATTATAATTTGACTTTGACATTGAATTATTTGAATGATATAAATCAGGATGCAGACTTGAGTGCAGTATTCTATTCTAATTTCGATTTGGTAGATAGAAATGAGAAAAGTCCAATAGAGAAATTAGCTCAAACATCGAAGGGAGTGAAAACGGGATTCGCCGATCCGGCGACGACAGACGAAGGGATCTTCGAAATGGAAGACGACTATGGAACGAGTTACTACTACAGAGGAGCAGTCGAAAACAACTATGTCAAATTCGCAGGTTTCTACTGGAGAATAATCAGAATCAATGGAGACGGAAGTCTCAGAATAATGTACGACGGGACGAAAGCACATGTGAATGGAGAGAACGATTCTGATAGATTCACACATACTAGCCAAAAATATAATGTATATATTAATGACGCAAAATATGTAGGATATATGTATGGCCCCGCAGGAACTACAGCAAGCACGAGTAAAGAAGAAGCCCAGACGAACACAGAGAGTTCTGAAATAAAAAAAGTAGTGGATACTTGGTATAAGACAAACATCGAAGATGCAGGATACGGCAGTGCAGTGGCAGATATTTTATTCTGTAACGATAGAAGTACACCGGGAAAAGATGTAACGGGATACAACGATGATACAGGAAAAGGGTTTGGAACAAATGCAACAGCCTATGGAGCATATGCGAGGTCAGGAGTGCAACCAATAAACTATACAAATGTAAGACCAACATTCAAATGTCCAAATAAGAACGATGCATTTACAGTGAGTGATGAAGAAAAAGGAAACGGAGATTTAACATATCCAGTAGGACTTATAACAGCAGATGAAATAATAGCCGCAGGGTCAGGAAAATATAATACTAAAAACCGAAGTTATTATTTATATCGAGGTGGCAGTTATTTTTACTGGTCGATCTCACCTTATTATATTTATACTAACGGAGCTGCCTTTTTGTTTTATATTTTCACTGATGGTCGCTTTGATTACAACGGTATGAACGTCGAAGGTGCAGTTGCCCCAGTCATAAATCTCTCCGCTGAGTACGTAAGCACAATGGTCGGAGAAGGGACTATGATAAATCCTTATCGAGCCTCAGACGAAACTATTTGATGTTAAAAATATAAGCCTACTGGACGATAGGCTTTTTCTTTTAGGAATTTAAAAATAGTCAGTTATCATCGACAAAAGAAGAAAAAAAAGTTATAATGTTAAGTGGGAAGAACGAGATCGTTTATGGTTTTGAAATATTGGAACTAATAAAGCAGATACTCATGGCAATTATATTATAAAATCATAAGTACCGTTAAATACCGTTAAATAGGTAGACTTTGACATTTAAGAAATATTTTGTTAATATAATTTTAAGAAAGAGGGGGATAAGTGTGACGAGGAAGAGAAAAAAATGGATAGTCAATGGACTCACTTTATCTCGGCTTGTCGGGGCAATATGTGTTCCGCTTATTTTTGCACGTGTAGATTTTGTCGCATTTATCATACTTTTAATATTTCTCTTTGTAACAGATTTTCTCGATGGTAGGTTAGCTCGAAGATGGGAAGTGCAAACTATAGGAGGGAGTCTACTCGATCCTTTGGGTGATAAAGTTTTAGCAGTAGCTTGTATATTATCATTGATAAAGTGGTATCATAGTATGGGGATACTCGTCGGTCTTGAATTGATGATTACCGTTTTGAATGTGCTTCGGGTTTTAAGGTATGAAAATGTCGCTTCATCCATTATCGGAAAATGCAAGACATGGATTTTGAGTATCACGCTCGTCTTGGGGGCAGCAAGTCTCTTTTGGCCGAGTATCATATCAGATGTGGCATCTATAGTCGGTCTGAGAGTGAATTTTACCGTAACCGAAGAATTAGTCGAGGTCGTCAGTATAATTGCCATATGTGCGGAAATAGTGACTTTAGTGGCATATTTATTCGAATCTTTGAGAAGCAAGAAGTCGAGTGAAAAAAGAAAGAGGAGAATGAAGAATATAAAAGAATTACTTGTTCGTCTGTTCGACGAAGAGAAGTTCGAAGAAGATAGGAACAAATCTATAGTGGATATAATAATGCAGTAGAAAGTGGTGATAAGTATGTTTTTGGATGAAGTTACTGTAAAACTGTATGCCGGATCTGGGGGCGACGGCTGTACGAGTTTTCGTCGTGAGAAATGCGAGCCGATGGGCGGACCTGACGGAGGAAATGGTGGAAGAGGGGCATCTATCATATTTGTCGGAGATAGAAATCTCAAGACTTTGATCGATTTGAGATATCATAAGATAGTGAAGGCCGATAAAGGTATAAATGGTAAGGGTTCGAATAAGTATGGAGCTAACAGGGAAGATGTTCGCATTCAGGTTCCTCTCGGTACTACAGTTATTGATGCCGATACGGGACTCGTTGTCGCCGATATTACGATAGACAAGCAAGAAGTAGTTGTCGCCAAAGGAGGCCGCGGTGGTCGCGGAAATAAAGCATTTGCGACGCATTCTGATCCTGCTCCCAATTTTAGTGAGAAAGGAGAACCAGGAGAAGAGCGAATCGTCAAGTGCGAACTCAAACTCATTGCAGATGTCGGGTTAGTTGGCTTGCCAAGTGTCGGAAAAAGTACGATACTTTCACAAATAAGTGGATGTCATCCAAAAATCGCATCGTACCATTTTACGACATTGAGTCCCAATATCGGAGTAGTAAAAATGAAAGATGGTAGGGTATTTACAATGGCCGATTTGCCCGGTTTGATAGAGGGCGCTTCGGAAGGAGTTGGACTGGGGCACAAATTTTTAAAACATGCTTCCCGTACCAAGATACTCGCTCATGTCGTCGATATGGGCTCGGAAGAAGGAAGGAACCCGATAGAAGACTACGCAATTATAGTCGATGAGATACGAAAATACGATGAGAAATTGTATAAAAAACAGACGATAGTTATTGCCAATAAGATGGATTTGCCGGGGGCTAAAGATAATCTCGAGAGGTTCAAAAAAGCTTATCCCGATTTGGAAGTATTTGAAATAAGTGCCGCATTGAACGAGGGATTCGATTCTCTTCTCGAGAGATTGGCGGATTTGTTGGACGAATTGCCAAGCGCAGAAGTGTACTCTCAAGATGAAATGGAAGATCATGTTTTATATAAATTCAAAGAAGAGTTGCCATTTAGCATTACTAAAGAAGATGGAATATGGGTCGTCAAAGGATCAGAAATAGAAAAACTATTCAAGATGACTAGAATCGAAAACGAGGAAGCAGCGGTGAGATTTGGACGTAAACTTCGTGGTATGGGAGTCGATGAAGAACTCGAAAAATTGGGTGCCCAAAGAGGAGACGAAGTTCAGATAATGGATTATATCTTCGTATTTAAAGATTAGAATAACTGCATGAGCGGTTTTTTAATTTATTAAAAATCACATACCGAAACGATATGTGATATAAAAAGTGTATTATTCTATATGTATGTTTTCATCCAAAGTAGGCTCGATAGGGGGTGCTAGGTTGAGTACGATTTGTGAACCTTGATCGATGCTCTGTTCGCCGTCGAGATCGGAAATGCCCCAGACTGGAACAAATTCGAGAGTGAGAGCGGTATCTATTTTAATGGTAAATTCGATGGGGTCATCTTTTTTGAGCGACGATGTGTGATATATGTAATCGCCAAGTTTTATGAGACTATAGCCATTTGTGGTTTGACTTGTACCTGTTCTGGTTAGGCTGACGGCATAATTGCCGGGAGTCAAATTATACACAGAATCGTTTTGTCGAATAATCGTACCGTTTTCTTCGGTGACGATCGAATCTATTATGAAGTTGGCAGCAATTATGGTACGAGAATTCGTCGTAGTATTCGTCTTAAACCAAGCAAAAGTCAATCCTATCAAACAGATGACTGAGACGAATAATCCGATAAACGACGGCAATAGCAGCCAAATCAAGTTATCTTCTTTTTTCAATGTTTATACACGTCCTTTCTTGACGATGAGGCAATCAAAAGGTATAAATTCGATTATGCCCTTTGATTGCCCTCTCCTTGCAAGGAGAAAGCTCGCTATTTTTTATCATTTTGCATTTTTATCGTAATCTGTACCAAAAGTATCGGATTCTTTTTCTGCTTGGGATGCGGTAATCGTGATACCGAAATACAATTCTGGTTTTCCTTCATCGGCTATCGCTGCGGTCGACTGATTAGCCTCGTTGCCAACTTTCGTAGGCATGTAAACAGCCAAAGTCAAAACTGTAGATTTTCCCGGTTCGAGTGCTACTTGTGTACTAGAAGAACTGAGTTTACCCATGGCTGCGAGTTCTTCGTCGACATCTGTAGTCGAAGGATCATCTACTATCCAGTAGGCAGTTCTATCTTTGAATTCGACCGTATCGGTTTGATTTAAGACGAGATATTCGGATAGTTTGAATTTATTTCCGGCATTATTCGTATATTCTTTTTCGGTTCCACCTTCCACAGTTCCGTAAGCATCGATGGCAAAATCGTATTTCAATGCTAGGTTTCCGGTATTTTTGATGCGGAGATATGCTATTTCAGTATGGCCAGGTTCCCAGAGAGTATCGTCAGCAGATTTGAAGATACTAGCATCGGCATCGACTTTCTTCCATTCGCTTTCGAGAATATTGCCTTCGCCATCGCGAGCGGCATCCAATAAGGCATATTCGATATCGACGTCCAAGTTACCTGAGACAATCTTATTGCGGCCACTTACAGCAGAGTCGGTGAACCAGGCAAAGGTCGAACCTACTAAAAGAAAGACAGATATGAGAATGAGCAAAATGCTCAAAATCAGTGCATTTTTTGTATTCACATTATTTATTTTTTCATTTTTTTTCATAATTACTCCTAAATTCTTTTTATTGTTTTGTTATTATAGCAGATAATTTTTAATTTGCAAGAAATTCTATTTTATTGTCCGTTTACTGTGACGAATTCGTTTCCACGAACGACTTCTCCAATATTCGATACATCGTCATATGTAAGTGTTGCCCCGAGGCCATTGCCAGCATTACCGTTTATGATAACAGTAGGCGGAACAACCGTAGTGGTTCCATCATTTTGGGACGTTATTTTCGTATTAGTCATCTTTACATTCGTAGGGTATTGATAAGTGGTTGCGCCTTTGTTACCAATTACTAGGGCAGCAATAGGTGCCATGTCTCCGCTTTTCCAATCTTTTCCGTCGTCATAATACGTCATCCATGGTTCTATGTAACTTCCTACGGTCAGATTGAGTGTAGAATCTTTAATAGTCATCGTTCCTCCGCGGGCAAAGATCGTATGATAATAGCCGTTAATGGTAGAATGTTCGATCGTCGTAGTCGACGGAATATTTATCAGAATAGGTGTGCCACCTCCATCTTTACTGCCGTTTATCGTAGAGTCTTTAATGTTGATGATTACTCCATAATGGTCTTTGGATGAAGCATTGGTCGTGATGGCATAGCCAGTAGATGTGATGGTAGAAGAAATGATGTTGGCCGTCGAGTCTATGTTTTCTAGTAAGAGGGCTGTCCCTTTATCGGAAACTGTAAGTTCGACATTGTCGAGAGTTATCGCTGCACCGCTGGAGACTTTTATGACGGGATTAGTATAGTTGTTTTGCTCAAGCTTTATTTTGCCATTCTTTATTATCATTTGATGGCCGTTTTCGATTATCGTATTCGAAATTGTTGCATCGGTTAGTGTATGTCCGTTTAAGTTTATCTTCGTTATTCCGCTTTTACTTTGAGGGATGGCATTTTCAAATGTGATATCATTCGTCAGTTTGATACCTTCATCCTTTGTACAGTTTTCTATTAAAGTGGTAACTTCTTCGATAGTAGAAGCATCTTTATATGTTGTCATATCGTCATAGTCTGTACCGAACGTATCCGATTCGTATGTACTTTGCGATGCGTTCAATGATACACCCAGGTCGATAAATAAGGGGTTATTGTCGTTAGAGACACGCCCATTGTTGAGGTTGTAGTCGTTATCATTCTCGGTAGGTTCCCAATAGACAAAAACTGTAAAATTGCTTGCTTTTCCTTTATAAGGAAGTATAGCTTCTTTTTCGAAATCTGCGAGAGTCTTATCGAAGGTGAATTTTAGGGCATCTTCTCGTGTCCCCGTAAAAGCATCTCCTTCATGAATAGCAATTTTGAGAACATCTTTTAAAGATTTTCCAGTATCGACAACAGTGTTGTAATTTCCGATGCTCATTTTGAATTCGTATTTTAAAGCTAAGTCACCGACATTGGCGATTTCAAAATTTTCGTAGGCGATTGCACCTGGTTCCCAATAGTCGACAGCAAAGAGAAGTGTATTTTGATCGACTTTTTCTTTAGCCGTAGTGGCATTCGAATGATAGAATTCGATGTCCAAATTTCCGGCTTTTATCATGTTCTTTCCACTTAGAGAAGAATCGGTAAACCAAGCGAAGGTCGATCCTGTGAGCATCAGCACGCATATCATTATTGAAGTGATGCTAAAGATGAGTGCTCTTTTAGTATTTTGACTATTCTTCATCATGACCTCTCTGGAACGATTACTGTTGCAAATTCGTTACCTTGTTCGACTGAGCCAACTTCGGAAGTCTCGTCGTAGGCGAATGTGGCTCCGTTTCCTTCAGTGGTATTACCATATATGTAAACGTCTGATAGAGTAGTTCCTGTAGGCAAGTTAGAGATGAGTTTAGTATTCATGAGAGACACATCGGAAGGATATTGATAAGCAGAACCCTTATTTCCAATGACGAGAGTAGCGACCGGAAGCATATTTCCACTTCCCCAATCTTTATCTCCGTAATTGCTAGGTGCGTATTCGGCGATTATCGCTTCAGATATTGTGTTCGTAATCGTAGAATTTTTGACGGTCACAGTTCCTCCGCGAACGACGAGTCCATGTCTATAGCCCGTGAGGGTAGAGCCATCGATGTTCATCTTGCATGGTATATTGACAAGAATCGGTGTTCCTGCTCCGTTTTCCATACTGCTCAGGTTAGAATTTTTGATGTTAAAAATAGGATTATAAAAGTCCGATGTTCTGGCATTTGTCGATACGGTCAAGCCCAAAGTTCTTATGGTCGAATCGATGATGTTTACTTGAGCATTCGTACCTTCGGTCGTGATGCCCCCAGAATCGGCGGTGGTGAATTCGACATTCTGTAAAGTTAGACTTGCATTTTTGGACACCGATAATGTTGCATTTGCTATAGAACTGGAATGAAGTTCGAGCTTTCCGTTTTTGAGGATAAAATGGTTCCCTTCGTCTATTTTGGATGTAGTACGAACAGTCGATTTTAAAGTGTGACCGTTTAAGTCTATTATCATAGTACCAGGATTAAATTGGAATAGTCCATATGGCATTTCGATATCTTGTGTCAATTTTACACCATCGCCATCTTGGGCGGCTGAGACTGCCGCAATCAGTCCATTCAGATCTGTTGCTTCGTGATATGTCGCATCGTAATCTTTTCCGAATGAATCGGATTCATAGGAACTTTGAGTTGCGGTTAAATTTACTCCTAATTCGACAAAAAGCGGTTCGCCGTCGGATGTAGTACGTCCATTATTGAGGTTATAATCGTCGTCGTTTTCAGTGGGAAGCCAGTAGATGAATACAGTAAATTTATCGCTGGAACCCGATGTTTGGAGGGTGTTTTCTCTTTCAAAGTTTGAGAGAGAATATGGATATTCTAAAGCATAGACATCTTCTCGCGATCCGGTAAACTCTCCGTCGATGATGTTTACTTTGAGTATGTCTTTGAGCGATTTACCATTATCGGTGATCGTATTCGATGCGCCCAGGTTCATTGCAAAATGATATTTTAGAGCAAGGGATCCTATATTATCTACTTCGAATGTTTCGTAAGCGACAACTCCCGGTTCCCACGATTCCACATCGAAAAGGTGAGTGGCATCTGTTATGATTTCTTTTTGACCAGAAGAGGAAAGACGATGTAATTCTATATCGAGGTTCCCTGATTCGATTTTGTTACGGCCACTTACCGCAGAGTCTGTGAACCAAGCATAGGTCGAACCTATTAACAATAGTCCACATATCAGCATCGAGGCCAGGCTTACTATGAAGGCCTTTTTTGTTTTATTACTTTTTTTAATTTCATTTTTTCTTTTCATTTTTATTTTACTCCTTTTAATGTCTTCGTTTTAGTTTTCGATTTTGTTACGCTTTGGGCTTTCTTTGTCGAAGGCGGCTTTCCAGTCGGTGCTTTTTTTGTCGAATTAGTCTTTTTAGTCGGTGGATCGTCTTTTGTCTTCTTGTATGTTTTCTTTTTTGTAACTTTTGCCTTTAGAGGTTCTGGCTCGTTAGCTTTTTTCAACTCTCTTTTGAGATCGGCGAGTTCTTTTTCGATCTTTTTTGTCTTCTTTTCGGATAGCTCGAGTTGCTGTCTTATGAGGTCGTTTTCGAGACGTTCGGTTTCCAATTTCTTTTTTTCTTCGTTCATTTCTTCAAGTGTTTCGTCTTTGTATTTTTTAAATAGTTTGATACTGTGAAGAGCTTGAATCAAAATGAGAATCAAGAAAGGAGTCAGTATGCAGACGACGTATCCAGGTGTGGTCTTCAAAAATTGAAAGAAGATGCCGGCTTTGGGAATCGTCAGCTTGTATTTTCCCAAGATGTTTTCGTAATAGACTATTTCTTCATCGGATGTTCCCGTCGTCGTTCCATAAGTTGTAAATCCCGGTCGACCATTTCTGTCAGTCGTCTTTTTTCCTATTTTATGGGTCACCACTTCGTAGTAATGTTCGAGATTCACAGATCGATAGGAAATGATGTCTCCTTCTTTTAAAGTTTTCGGATCGACTTCTTTGACGAGGACAAGGTCACCCGCGGCAAAGTCTGTCGCACTCATCGAATCGGTGAGGACGATGAAAGCTTTGTAACCGAGGAAGCTACGATCTGTCTTATCGAGTGTAGTCACTGAGACTATTGTGAATATCATCATACACAGAGCGAAGCAAACGATGAGCCCGGTGAGAATATTTTTTAGTATGTTCAATGCTTTTTTCATTTTCTACTCCTATTTATATTTACTCTACAGCCTGTATTGCGATGGCGCGCATATCGAATACGACCGACTTATCTTTAGCCGAATCATCCACGGCTCGTGGCAAAGATAATGTCATGCAAAGCTGTCTTTTCTCGTGTGCTTTCAAATATCTTTCTGTGATTCTCTTGTCGTTTTTTTTAAGGTCTTTCAGGGGCCCAGTCGCGACAATGTTATTTCCGTCAGAAATCGTCACTTCGAGATATTCTCCCAAAGTTCCTTCAATGTTTTCGAAGAATAATCTGTAATAAAGGGCTTCATCGCTTACGTTTTCGATAAAAAATTCTCTTTGAATTGATGTTCCCGGTGCGAAGACATAATCGCGTTCTTCGATGACTGGTTTGCCGTCGTTGAGATTTATCAGGCGAACCTTTTCGGTCATACCGGCATAGGCGCTTTGAAAGGTCATGAAAAAAAGACATATGGCTAAAATTGTGATGATTATCAGGTTTCTCTTTATTCGTTTGGCAGTTTTGCTCATGTGTCACCTCTTCTTCGTCTCGATGATATTCGACGAAGTCGATAGATCGCAATTCGAGTAAATATCATCAAAAATCGTTTGTGAAAGCACCAAGACGATTAAAATCATGATCAGTAACATGTTCAATGTCGCAAGTTCGATTATGCGGTTCATTTTGTACATCTATTTTCCTCCTCAAAATCGTCTCGACTATGCTTCGACAAATTTTTCTATTATATATAGATAATACAATATCGAAATTTAAAAATCAATATACACATATATTTCGACAAACGAGAGTAAAAATGTGTAAATTTTGACCTTTCATTTACTTAAAAGAGTGTCAAGTAATTTTATAGTTTTGCTTGTCAACTTTTTGAGTTTAGGTAAAAATAAAAGTTGACAAGAAAAATCAGAGAATGTGGAAA
>CAZKKM010000011.1:0-24167 GCA_964553435.1 uncultured Muribaculaceae bacterium
TATGTCGATTTCGGACCCGTAGCGGGCACGAACTAGAAAGTCGTAGTCCGATTCTTTCAGTTTAAGCAGTATATCTTGGTAGTCAGTCACAAATTTTCTGGTACTTACTATACCGGAGTATTCGCAGACTAGAAAGATGACTACTGCACATATCAATATCTCTATATACATATTACTCAGCTCCTATATCTTCATTGTAGAATTTCGTTCCGCTCAAAAGGAAGTACGAATTTATCCAAATGACTGCATGTAAGATAATTTGAATGTACCATTCGTTTATCATTTTGATATACGATGGTTGACCTAAGAGAAACTGCATGAGCATGACTAATAGATAAAGAGCTAGACCGTAGATGACGAACTTCTGATAGAAAGCAGCTCGGTCCATCTTATCGCGGTAGACACCCTCGACTAGCATATCGATATCTTGCATCATGTTCTCCAAGGATTCTCCCGAATCCTTAGCACCTTCGTTGGTGATTTGTAAGAACAATTGATGCATGTTTTTGACCATATAGTATGGATATTTGTCGCTCATGAATTTGAGTGCTTCATCTATAGTACCGTTCGCGTAGGACATATCTATCATCGTCTTGACGTCGCCCAAAATCGGTTCTTCTAGGATGCCCGATTCTTTGACGCCTTCCAAAGATTTGACGAAACTCTGCGACGTATTAAATTCCATGATGACATTCGTACAATATATTTGTATTTCTTCGAAGATGTACTCGTTGTAGATTCTTTTGTAACGCAAGAAGTTTACATATGGGACAAACGCGATGGCGATGACCGCGTAGACGATGGCCCACAAAAGAGAATAGAAGTATAGGAAAGCGATGGCCGCGGCTACCCCGCCGAAGATGGCAACTTGAACGATGTATTGTCTCATCGTATAATCTTGACCCAACTCTTTTGCTTTCTCTTTGACGACCTTGTAGCTGTATGGTGCATACTTCTCGTAGACCGTCGATGCCATATTCGTAAAATACTTATATGGAGCACTTCCTGGGTCTTTTCTGTACATATAGATGAATACTGCCGTAACGAGCATTATAACTAATTCCATATTGTCATGCACCTGCCTTTTCTTCTTGGTTTATTCTGAACGTATCTTCAGGAAGGTACACGCCTTGAATGGCGATATAATCGAGAAGATGTTTCGTCGGATTGTTTAGTGAAATGTGACCATCTATAGTTTTTCTATAGATGACGTTTTGTTTGGCCTCATTGGTATCGTCTTCGACGTAAAATTCACATACTTCCAAGATCTCACGTTGGAAGCGATTGTATTCCTTGCTAAAGTAACCTTTGACGTAAATGGCTAATTGAACATAGCGGTAAATGGTTCGTAAGAACTGATCGACATCCTGAGAACCTTCCATCAAAGCATACATACGCATAGGTACACTGGAGGCTTTCTCCGCGTGAATCGTCGAAAGAATGTTGTGACCGGATGAAATAGAGTTACGAACGGCCATGACTGCCTCAGCACTACGAACTTCGGAAAGCAATATCCATTGAGGGTTCTGACGCATGCAGCCCTCCAAGAGATCGGAATACGATGCGACATTGTTCGTCTTCATCGCGACGATATCTCGATGCGGGAATATTTTGTCCAAGTGAAGTTCGAGGGTATCCTCGATAGTTATGATCTTTTCGTTTTCTTTGATGTGACTGGCCAGATATTTGACGAGTTCGGTCTTACCTGAGCCAGTTTCACCACAGACGATTATGTTACAGTGTCCTTCGACGCATTTCATCAAAAAGTCGTGCATCTGCAAGGTGACATATCCTTCGTCGAGCAACTTTTTCTTATTTAATCTTATCTTTGCCGGAGTTTTACGTATAACACATGCGATACCGTTAGTGGCGATGGATTCGTGTATGAAATTCATACGCAACTCGGAAGATTCGGCATCCAATAGTGGGTGAGCCATGTTGAATGTCTTACCCATCACGTTGGAACACTGAAAGGCGAGCTTTTCCATGAGAGCATTGTTTATCTCGGGTCTTTCGACTTTGAATATACCGCGGGACAATGTCTTCAAATGGATTTGTCCATCGTTACTGTACGATACGTCGGTGATGTCATCATCATCCAGGAATTCTTGAAGAGGGCCAAAATCTAATTGAGAGAATATTGCCTCATTCATTATAATCCTCCCCTATTCGTTCGTGTTTTGTCCGTTGTTACCGGTGTCGTCGTTGTTATTATTATTGTCATTATTTGTTATATCATCTGCCAAGCGACATTCTGCAACACCTGTAGTTTGAGTGACACATTCATCAGGTATATCGGCTGTTTGATCGATGATCAATTGTTCAAGCCATGCACTGCTCTTCAATGTCTCTCCAGCTTCAGCCGTGTAATTGGCATTGCGCGGTACGATGACGATGTCGATACCCAAGTATTCGGCTTTTTTGAGCAATAAGTAAAGATCTTCAGGTACTGAGAAGAGAAGTTGTGAAGGTACTCGCGTTTCGACAGTAGTTTCAAATACGTTCTTTCCATCTTCATCTTTGACTCCCAATACTTTGATACTTTGGATGAACTTGCCATAAACCAAAAGTCCAGTTTCATCTTCAGTTCTCACATAGAGATCGATATAGTCTCCTGGGAAAATAGAATTTGCATAAGTCGATTCGAAGGTGACACTCATGTTATATAGTGTGTGTCCATCAGGAATGCTATCGAAAGATGAATTCGGCATTTCTTCTGCATCCATGACTGATCTGTCGTAAAAATAACTGTTTTCTGGTATCTCTGTAGCATAACTCGCATATCTACCGACAACCTTGTCGCAAGTTTGAATCATGTTATTTGTCTTTTGTGAAGATAAAATCTTCGTGGTAGTGACCATCTCTTGAGTTATCTGTGTACGCGCCGGGATAGTCTGTGTCGCTTGACAAACGAATGTGGTCGTTACGGCACTCTTTACTCTCCAATTGTAGAAACCGTAAAGAACGACGGTACAAACGATGATTGCTATAAGTGTGACGGTGTTCTTATTGCTAAGAAACCTCTTGATCATTGTTCCAATGTTACCCATAATTTATTCCTCCTTTTAATTTAAATTGGGTTACTACCTTGTTTCAGGTAATTCATCATATACTTTTTTTATTTGCTCTTTGCAATTATTATAATCATACCAATATCGATATTTTTGGTCATATTCCGTACAGATCTTTGATCGAAAGATTTCAATATCGGCTTTATGATATTTTCCATTAATTTCATAATAGAAGTTTGAGTTTCTAATATCATTCATATTTCTCAAATAATCATGTGCAAAAGATTCTACAGACGGTATATAATTTAGATTTTTTATATTGTTATGATCTACGTCATAATCGTCATATGTTTTTATGTCGTCTCCCTTTTTTATAACCATTGCAGGTAATTTGTCATAAATACTTCTTCTCATTCCTATGCATGCTTCAATTTCACCAGGGAGCGGTGGATAACTATTATAACAATCTCCTATAATGTTATTCACATCCGTCTTTATATAAGTTTTTAAGTCACTTCTTCCTTCTGTTTGAAGTAATCTATAACTCCTTCTTATAATCATATTTTCGAGAGTGTTTCCCGTCATAGATGATGAACTGGATCCTGTATTTTCATTCGGCTTAGATGAGGTCGATGAGTTTGTTCCCTCATTTTTATTTGAAGGAGAAGCAGATGATGAATCGGATCCTGTATTTTTACTTGGCTTTATCGTTGGCAAATAACCGGATCCGCCTCCATTATATGTAGTTGGGTCGGATGTCGAGTACATTTCCAAAATCGCATCCAAGCGGTTTGTGATATCGAAATCCGTGGTTTTGTAATTTATAATAATCTGTGTCGATCTCGTCGAGACTTCTACAGTAATCTTGGGGGGACTTTCGAAACAATCGTAAAACGATATCTTAGAAGTCTTATTGATAGTTACGACGTCTGCGTATCGTCTTATAAAGTTCTCCTGAAATTTTTCGATGTTTATTCGCAAATCGCCATATTTTCTATAGTAAGCATAGTCGACAGCTTCCATCATCGAGGCTTCCGAAATCTCTTTAATCATGTGGTAGTTTTGTTCGCTCGTGGTCGTCATATCTGTGACGAGCATGACGACGGCGAGGATGATGATTCCCAAAACGATGAACCACCATGCCCAAATACTTTCTTTCATCGATTAACCGCCTCCAATCCCGGCCAGCTCATCAAGGGCATTTTGTTTGGCTATAAAAGCATCTCTATTTCTTTTAAAATCTTCATAAGTATATGTTTCACCATTAAAAGTATTATCGGAATCATGATTTGCACTAATATTTGAACATCCAGTGCCTCCACCCACTAAGCATTCCAAGAAGTTACTGCGGCAGTGATAGCCTCCTGTATCGTAATCATTACAGACGAGATCCCAATCGGCATATCCTTCGTCGCGGGTGGCATTGTATTTTCTTATCTCTTGCATATCTAACGGATTCAAGGTATAAACAAATTTTTCGTGATCCTCTTTCAAATGAGTGACGTCTAAAGCATCCTGCTTTATTGTCGGAATTACACCAATATCTTCATTTGTGGCTCGAACATCCGTCCAGTTGTAACCAAGTGTGCGGCCCAAAGGATTTATATTATAAGTGTCGACGACTCGGTAGAAGAAGTTGAACTTCTGTGGACCGGGCAGGTAAATGTCGTTTATGACATCATAATCGCATATGTATAATGTTCCATTATTCAACACTTTTCTTTTAACAAAACGTGTCTCTGGTAGTGCATATTTGCCATGAGATCCCATCTTAGCATCTCCCCAATCGTCGATCGGATTGAGCGATTCCATTCTTGTTCTCAATTCATCCTTTAAATATTCTATAGAAAACGTATAGTTTTTAACTCCTTCTATAATATTGATGTTTACTGGAACGGCTTCTTTTGGTAAATCCAGCGAAGTTTTGCCATTGTTAGGCTGAGGTCTACCCTCTCCGTAAACTCTGCCGTCAGGTATTGTCGTGGTCACATGAGGAAGACTGTATTCATATTCTACTTCTTCATCTCTGCGAACAGCTCCATTGTGATAGAACTCACCTGTTATAGTAGTAGTCTCTTCACATGTTTCTCCACCTTTTTTACAGTTTATCAATTCACGTGGCCGCGGATCTAAAGAAGCGCCTCCATCCGTGTATTCGTTATTAGGTTCTGCATTTTCGGACCAGTAAGTTTTACTTTCACTCACACCGCCGACCGCTTCTGGTCTATATTTATATGAGTATGGTGTCGGGAAAACTTGGCTATCAGGATCTCCCTCTGGTAGACCATAATTAAATGTCAGCATGGGATTAAAAGTGTATTTAGTATCTACGTAGCCATTTTGTGTGTCGATATGAGCAGCTTGGTCGATACTTCCAGATGCATGATAATTTGTATCTACAACGGTTTCTGTCCAGCTGAACATTTTATTATAATCGATTATCGTATTGTGATAACTCAAAAGACTACCATCATAAGAATTTTTGTAACTCCATGTTTTTTGTTCCCATTCATCTACTATGTCTTGTTTGAACTGCTCTTTGGTTTTGCCAGGGTCCGGTGGTTCTAAACATATATCTCCATCTGGTACCCATGTTCCAGTATGTGGATTGGGTGTGAAATGTTCCAAATTGTTAGGACCGTCGGGAGAACCTATTTTTAATTCCCAATGATATAATGTATATTCTCCATAAGTATATTCATAATCTTGAATAGAGTCGTTCCAAGTTTTGCTCGTAGCGCATGGAACTTTTTCTGGTGCTGGATTTTCTGCGACAGAGGCTGCTTTAACCTGTTTATATATGAATAAACTATCCCTATAATGGTTGTATGTGGTTGGCATAGTGGACTCCAAAGCTTTTAATTTTGAATCGAGTTCACTGTACTTAATAGGTGTCGTTGCACAAGTTCGATGGCCTTTTATTTTTGGAACTTCATCGGAACCCTCACTTAGATTTAGCAAATAATACTGTCCTGCTGCCGTTTTTTTATGAGTCGGCAAGTAAATATCCAAATCTTCTTTACATGCTGCTTCGCCAAAACCGGATTGAACAAATGTAAATCCTGAATTTATGCCGTTATTGAGAGTACAATTTTTGATATCGTCGTTTTCGTGATATATTGCATGAGTTCCGGTATCGCCGTCTTCACATACGGTCGAGACTACTTCGTCTTCGCACTGTGCTTTTTCTTCTTCGTTTCGACAGACGGTCAGCTGATAGACAGTGAAGTGTTTGTACATGTTTTGGAAGTCGGTCGCTTTCGTACCTTTTCGAATGCTCTTCGGTATGTTTTTACTGTCGGTATAATCGACGGATTCTTGAACAGAAAACTTGTATCCAAGAGTTCCCGAAGGGTTGCGGTTGAAAGATTTTTGATTGTGAGTCGTAAGCGAGTCTTGGTCGTATCCTTTTTCGCTAGAGAACGAGTAACTTCCTCCTCCAGGCCATTTGTGGAATTCGTCTGGGACGAGATAATACTTTCCATCTTGTTCGATGTATCCTTGACCACTTTCGATGGCTGACCAGAAGTTATTGTAATAGGTGTCGAAACTCTTTTTGATGGTCTTCGATGACAATGGGCCTCCTTCGATAGTCATGTCGGAGTTGGATTCGAACTCGAGTTCTTGCAATATCTTCGCATCTTTAAAATTTGCTGTGTAGTTGATGTTTCCTTTGAAGTCTTTGGCAACACCATCGGCGAAGTAGTAATACAAATAGTAAATTTCGTCGCCTTCACAGATGTCCGGGTCATCTTCTTCCTTCGTTTTGGTCGTGATATCTATCGTTCCATCGAAGACAATCCAAGATGCGGGTGTGTAACCGGATATCGAGCCTTCATTGCTCGTCGCTCGTGCCCGGCTATCCGTATATAGTTTGTATAGGTTTACTTGACCGGCACCGTTTCCAGAACTCGTACAGAGCTCTCCAATTTTTCCACGACAACTCGTGTTGGTATCGGCTTTATCGACGATGTACTGGTCTCCTTTAGTATAATAAATCGTGTTGCTCCAGTGGCTGTCACATCCCAAGCCACTTTTACCTTGAGGTATTCCATCGCGAACGAGCATTTCGGCTTTTTCACCGAAGCCCGAAATCTTTATGTCCATCATGCTGCCATCTTCAAGTTCAAAGCCGTCATATTCTTTTACTGAACTATTAACTTTTCCTGTGAAGACTGAAACGTCACGATCGCGCCAGAGAGAATTTCCTCTTTGAAACAACATATGTAGACGATAGTCGGTATCTTTTTTTAGTTTGCCACTGTCATAAGCTTCTTTCAAGTTCAAAGTGCCTTTGAATCCACCTTGTAAGATAGGAGAAGCTAATCCGTGAACGTTCCCAGAACCGTCGTTACTCGAATAGCACATATTTTTGCCATCTACTCTCTTCTTGTAACAGTTCCAGAATGTGTAGTCGAAATATTTAGGTTTTCCGTCGGCACATCCAGAAGTCACACATCCCGCGGTAGCTTCGGTGGCATATTCTATATCCAAATAGACGTATTCCTCTTTATTGCCCTCTTCGCCAATCGGATAGAAATACAGCCATATTTTGGCATCGGATCCCGTTTCTCCACCGTTTAAGTGACAATCGTGAATGCTACTGAATGCCCAACCGTAAATGGAGAAGACATCTTCATTTTCCATATTGACATTGGTAATCTCATAAATCAAAGCATCGCCGTCGGCATTGGTATGGACTCCCGGAGTGAATTCACCCGAATTGTAATATGGATTGGTAAATGAGCATGTTCCTTCGGCGAGAACAGATGAAAAGCCGATGAAGAAACTCAACAGCAATAAAATATATTTATAATGCTTTGGCATTGTCTCGCCTCCTTTTTATAAGCAAATATGTAGATGTTCCAACTAGAAGTAATAGAATTATCAGGATTATGATCAAAACGGTGCTCACGACTGTCCTTTTAGGTCTTTTTTGATTGCTCGCACTGTTCTCGTATGTTCCGTCAAACCAAGGATCTACAGAGCACTTTACATTGACTCCACAATAAGCCTTGTAATGAGGTATTCTCATGTTTATTTTCTTTATAGGTGTAGAACATGTGTCCTTGTAGACAGTTATCATGTAAACTCCACCCGGCAAGGAAAACTGAGGCAAATCGGGTGTGGCCGTGTAAACGTGGTATTCGTCAGAATTCAGCTCTACTTTATAGCCTGTGGGCAAATTGACAAAAGATACTTTCATATAACCATCGAGGGGATTGCCTTCGCGGTCAGTCGCATCTGGCACGTATTGTAAATCGTAGCTGAATTTTTCTAAGTCTTTCTGTCCTCGAGCGATGTCAGTCGTGGTACACGGATAGTTACCGAAGGCCACGTCCGGCGGCGGAGTAACAGCATTCACCTCGGAATAAAAGAGAAAAAGAGAAAAAACAAATAAAACTTTCTTCATAATTCCCACCCCTCTTTCTTTCGTCTCTTCTTGATGAAGAAGATAACTCCGGTGGCGAGGGCCACGACGATCAAAAATATCAATATATAAGTTTTCCAATTGTTTTTGAATAGCTCAGTGACAATTTTTGTTTCGTCTTTCTTATCTCTGTCGGGGTCGTTTTTTTCGTTGTTGACTTTTATTTTAGCTAGAAAGTCATCGGTATCTTTTATGTTTATCTCCGTACCTATGAATCTTTGGCAATAAAAGTTCGAACTGTTCTGACAGTAAGTGAATTCGCTATAAGCATTGTAGCGCGGTTTCGTAAATTTGTACGTTCTCAAAGCGACGTTGGAGCATTCTTTATCGTTCGAATAAACGGTCACGTTGTAGTTGTATATCTCACCGAAGTTATCGTCGGTAAAGGTGTATATTCCATCGATAGCATCGGAATTCCTGACGGTGAAGGCATTCGTACCGGATAACATCTGTTTATTTGTCTTGTCTACCACTACGTAAATATCGTCACTCATATTATATATAGATATTTCAAAGACATAGTTCGGTATTTTATATGTCGTCTCTTTTCCGTCGACCGAAAGTTTCTTTTCTTCGCTGAAATCTTTTATTTCATAATTCACTTTTATGCGAGAGGCGATTTGAGCCAGCTCTTTTTTGATGCCGCTCGGACAGCTTTTGCCGGCTGCCTCGACAGAAGTGAAATTGAAAATACAAGCGCATATAAAAATGAACACGAATCTGTTGTATTTTGTCATCTTGTCACCTACTCTAATAACAATTATAACATAAGGGGGCAAATTTTTAAAGAAAAAAAAGAGATATTGTGTTAAAATATCTTTAAGGTGGTATGCGATATGGAAAAAGCAAAAAAATTTGGAGCTTCTGCATGGGTAATAGTTTGTTATTTTGCAATTTCTACAATATTGATGGGGATAGGTATAACTTTACAATTTAGAAATGAGATCTTCAACAATATCGTACTCATTTTTGCCAGTACCTATGCAACTGGATTCGTCGTGTATAAATTTCGCGAGAAATTGAAAGGACAATGGGGAAATTTCAAAAAAAATGCTCAAAAATATTTGCGTATAGCTGCGAAGAATTGGCTCTTCGGTCTCGTACTCATGATGATTTCGAACGCGATACTCATAGCTCTACTCGGCGATATAGCTCCAAACGAGGAGTCTATTAGAGAAATTGAAAATCAATTCTTTTTCTATTCCATCATGTACGTATGTGTTCTCGCACCAGTCGCCGAAGAATTGCTCTTTCGCCTCAACTTCAAAGATGTATTCGAAAAGGAAAGAATATTTCTTTGGGTCACATCTTTGTTATTTGGAGGAATGCACGTGATCGGAAATGTCGCCGTTTGGACAGATGTACTTTATATAATTCCGTATGCGATATTGGGTTATTATTTTGGCAAGACTTACATCGAAACGAAAAATATATATGCGAGTATATCGGCACACATGGCTCAAAACATACTCGCGATGTTCTTGAGTACAATAGGCATATAATTGTAATGAGGAGGTCTAATTCATGACTAAGGATAAAGAGGAAAAGATACAAGATTTTGCTAAAGAGAACGACGAAATCAAAAAAAAGAATGCTAAAAAGAAACAGGAAGATAAGAAAGAAGATGAAGATGGGAAAAAGACGAAACATGTGCTGTTTTCGGTTTTCATCGTGTTCGTATTGATAGGTGCCCTTTTCTATCTCTATGCTCATTACGTAGGAACAAAAGGCATGATCGTCAAGGAGTACAACATCATAAACGAAAGTATTCCGCCCAGCTTCGATGGATTTTCGATAGTTCAGTTTTCCGATTTGGAGTTGGGAACGACTTTTACGGTGGCGGATGTCGAAAAATTGGTAAGCGAGATCAATTCGCTACAGCCAGATTTAGTAGTCTTCACCGGAGACATAGTTGCTCCTCATCATTTTCTAACGGCAGACGAGCAGACTTTTCTGGAAACCCAACTGGCGAAGATAGATGCGAACATCGGCAAGTATTCGGTTCGTGGAGATGACGATCAGTATACGGATGTTTACAATCAGGTGATGGCCGCGGCCGATTTCAAGGATTTATCGAATTCTTATGAATTGATATATTACAAAGGACTCACACCGATCGTCATTTACGGTCTCGATTCTTTGAATGCGGGAGTACAGGATTATGCGAAGACGTTTTCTTATCCTTCTATCGACGAGGATGTTACCTACATGGCAACTTATCGAATATTGTTGGCTCACGAACCGGATACGATCGAGAATATCGGCGAATACAACGTTTCACTCATGTTGTCCGGGCACTCTCATAACAGCGAACTCAACATTCCCTACTTGCGCGATTTTTACAATATCAAAGGTGCCAAAAAATATTTCGGCGAATCTTACAAAGTAGATGGCACAGAACTGTACATCTCGAGTGGACTAGGAACATCGAAGTTCAAAGTGAGATTGTTCGATAAACCGAGCATTTCGATATATAGACTATACACCGATTAGCATTTTTCGATATTTCTCATATTCTATAGTGAGGAGTGTTATTATGCCAAACGGATACAATTATTATCTCGTAAGGGATGGCGACAGATTTTGGGTACCGTTTTTACTAGGTGGTTTGGGAGGCGCGGCCGTCGTCGGATTGTCTCGTCCACGACCTGTATATGTCAATCAGCCACCGTACTATGGCCCAGTTTATCCGCCGCAACCTTACCCATATCAAGGAGGATATGGATATTCTAATTATAACTACTACTATCGGTAGTTATTTTTAGTATGAGTCCAAAGATAAGAAAGTAGCTGAGCAAACTCGAACCGCCGTATGAAAGGAAAGGCAAAGTGATGCCTGTAATCGGTGTCAATCCTAAATTCATGAATATATGTTCGAATACTTGAAAGAGCATCATGAAGAGAGTCCCAGCGAAAATTGCCCTATTGAGCTTGCTTTTCGAAAGTGTAAATCTGCGATGTAGTTTATAGAGTATTAAAGCATAAATGAAGACGATTAGTATACCCGATAATAAGCCGAAATTCAAAATCGTCAAGTCGAAGGCAAAATCTGTCGTCACTTCTGGAATATACATCTTTTTGGATGTCAATCCGAATCCAAAAATTCCGCTAGAACCTACACCTATTAAGGCTTGCTCTAGTTGATATGATGAGACGTTTTTGAAACTGAGAAGACGATCGATACGATAGAAAAAGGAAACTCCGAATATTTTAGTAAAGGCATCGCCATTAAGGAAATAGAGTCCAAAGAAGCAGGAAAGAGCGAGCAATCCACTCGTGATAAGAAAAAGCGGATATTTGATGTCGATTTTACTTGCAAAGAGAAGTCCGAACATCATGAGCAAGTACATGAGGACGACTCCCGTATCCGGTTCCAGGAATATGAGAATACATGGGATGAATGTCAAAAGTAAAATCTTCAAAAACAGAAGATGATCAGGTAAATCGTTTTCTTCGATGATTTTTGAGATATGAAGAAGATAGAAGAACTTGAAAAGTTCGCTCGGTTGGAAAGAAACAGGACCGAACCGAAACCAGGACGAAGCTCCGTTTATCGAAGAACCGAAAAAGAGAACTAAGAGCAAGGAAATACATCCGAGCCAATAGAACAATCCGCTATATTTTAAAAGAAAGTTCATATTTATTCGATAGACCATGAACAAGGCGACGAATCCCATGAGAACCCAAAGCGCCTGTCGCACAAAAGCATGACGGTAGAGATTGCTTATGAACCCGGCTCCATACATATCTAAAAGACTCGTGATGAGCAACAAGACGATTGGAAACAACAAAGAAAAGTTTTTTTTAAAAATTGAGTCTTTCATATTCTTATTATTGTCCAAAATAATATATTTATTATAGGAGGATATCATTGATGAAAGATTTACCTAGAGTTTTTGCTAACCCTATCGACAGAAATCTGAACAATAACCGCGAATTCAGTTATGGACGACTAGAAAATGAAAAACAGACTCGTGATGAGAGAGCTGTCTTGGAGAAGATAAACAAGTTGTTTAAAAGCGATTCGACCGTCTATTCTATCGATTGTATCATAAAGTTCGAATCGAATGAGGAGAGGTACACGATCATAGGCAAAACCAGCAACAACTTAGTTACCAAGACTCAGAAACTCATCCCCATAAGAGAAATATACGATATCGAGTTGGCATAAAAAAACCGGAGAGCGATCTTCGGTTTTTGATTAGTCTCTTCTTCTTTTCTTGCGGGCATTTCGAATCATTTCTTTTTTCTCTTCACGTCTTTTGACACCCGGCTTAGTGTAGCACTTGTGCTTTTTAAGTTCAGAAGGGACACCACTACGAGCAACCTTAACTTTAAATTTTCTCAAAGCCCCATCGACGTCGCCCTTATTAACCACTACTTTTGTCATTTAAAATCCCTCCTTCCGTTCACACTAATATGATTATAGCACGTATTTTCGTTTTATTGCAACAAAAAAACGTCAAGTTTCGACGATTTTTGCTCTGAATTTTGGGCAATGGCCGATCATCTGCTGACGGTGGCTTCTTCTAACAGTTTGGAGATGTATTCTTTTATGTCGTCTTCTTCATCATGGGCGAGTATCATGTCGATATATTCCCAAATGGACAGGGTGACGATGAAGTTGCGAACTTCCAGAAGTGTCGCGTTTTCAAAATAGAAGCTCGACATCATTATGAGTGCTATGCAAAGAAGGATATATTTTTTGCGGTGCTCGAGCTTCTTGATGCGGGCATAATTGAGGTTTTCTATTCCATAGTGAACCTTGAGACAGTGTTGAAAATTCTCAAGGTCGATCTTTTTGGGACATTCGACTCGTATTTCGACTTCGTTTATAGGTAGAAGAGTCTCGACACTGCGGTTTAAGAAATCCGTGACATTGTCATTTAAGGTATCGCGCATGCCATCTAGGGTATTATAGAGTTCTTTTTCATTTGAAATAGTCAAAGTGATGATCTTTCGGTCTTCTTTATAGTATTTTTTCTTCAAATATTTTTTGAGCCTTTCATCGACCATCTTCATCGCCCTTTCCGATTATCAAAATTATATTATCTATTTTAAGAACAGTCAAGATGAAAGTTGGATTAGAGCAATATCAATATTTCGGGAAAAACCTTTTTTCAGTTTCTTTTGTGGGCATGAATTGCTCCTAGTGTCAATATTAGGTTTGTCCTCGCAGGAAGTAGCTGTTCTTTTTCTTTCAAATATGTTTCATTGAAAACGACGTTAGCCGGAATTTCTTCTTCGCCTTTTACGATGGTGAACTTCTCCAAATTTGCGCTCATCAAATCGGCTACTTCCGAAGACTCCGGCAAGAGTGTCACTTTGCGAGTAAGTAATTCGATGAGTTTATTGGCAGGAAAATCGTAGAGTCTTTGTAGGAATACGAGTCTTTCGGAGAAAAATGTGGCTATTTTCTTCGAAGTGGCACGGCCTGCTTCATAAAGATGTGGATTTTTGAAATGCTTCGCAGGCTTCATGTTTGGACGAGGAACGATCCTTTCAAAGTTAATCAATTCATCAAAAATCGAATCCAAGTAATCTTCTAGGGTGAATGGTAATGTTTTGTAATCGACGGCTTCGACAATAGTCGCGAGTAATCCAACGTCGTTTTCAATCATGTAAATCAGCTGATATTCGTCTAGGCGGATGCCATTGTGAAGAAAGGTCGGAAGGTATTTTGCCAATCTCGCACGAGCGAAGTGGTTATCTTTCATAGTTTCTTCGAATAAATCATCCATGGCCGCTTTCTTTTCTTTTCTGAGAGTTTTCTCTCTAAGAAAAGCAATTAAATACCAGCGATCGAAAGTATCTGTGTCCCAATTATTGACGTCTCTATACGATGAACGGATGAAGTCTCTATCTTCTCTAGCATCTTCATAGGGTGTTTCTTGCAACAATTGGTCGACTGTGTCTTTTAAAACATCCGCTGCTATGGGCAATTGTCGCGATTCTCGATAAAGTTTCATCAGTTCACAACAGAGGGTTTTAGGGTCGTGACACAGCCACAATATTTCTGTGATTTCGTTCGATATTGATCGTATAATCTTTTGTTCATCTTCGGTACATTTTTCCATCAGTTTGTTTATTCTTCCATACAAATCGCCATGTATATCGCTTAGAAAGTTAGGATTAACTTCCAATTCTCGTGCTCTTGCTAATAATTCTATAAGCCTTTCGGTAAATCCAGCATATCGCATCATGTGTTCTTTATACCGATATTCGGCTATGCCTACAGGACTATACTGGCTATTGAAACTATAAGTGCCAAATTGAAATTGACGGAGGTCACGGACAAGGCGACACAGATCTCGTCTCAACACCAATTCTTTAAAATCTTTTTCGTTTTCCATATTATACCTCTCTTGAACTTATTTTATCATTTTTTTCATTAAAAAAGAAGAAAAACATCATTATGATTCTTTTTCTTCTTTGAGTAAATCGCGAATTTCTTTTAAGAGTTCTGCCTTTTCATCTATCGGTTCCGGTGTCGGTTCTGCTTCTTCTTTTGCATTGAAATGTCCTATTATCTTTATGAATATGAAAATACAGACGGCGACTATTAAAAAGTCGATGACGTTTTGAATGAACGTACCGTACATTATGTTCGCTCCTCCGACTGTGATAGATAATCCTGAGAAATCTATTCCTCCTATGACAATTCCGATGAGTGGCATCAAAATATCGTTTACGATCGACGTGACGATTTTGCCGAAGGCACCTCCGATTATGACACCTACGGCCATGTCGATGACATTTCCACGGGAGATGAACTCTTTGAATTCATGAACGGTTTGGCCGCTCTTTCTCAAAAGCTCATCTTTGGCAATTTTCCTTTTCTTTTTTTTACTCATAGTCAATACTTCCCTTCTCGATTTTATTATAACACGAGAAAAGACTTTTTTGAAGAAAGTCTTTTTACGCAGCGCGATATTCGTTACCTATGGTGCCGTCTCCAATCATGGTGCTTGCGTATTCAGCGGAGAGGTTTATGACTGGAGCGACTCCACTCGGGCGATCCACATTGTAGTTACTCAAGCTACCGTTGTAATTGACATAGAACACACTTTCAGTTCCATATGAACTATAATAGCAAGGTGAAAGCGACCAGTACCAATAACTGCTGCCTCGGAATAAATAATAACTTCTATTTATTGCCGTTACATATTTTCCTGACCCTGCAGCTACTATCTCATCTGCCGTTATAAGTCCCACAGGATATGTGAGTGCTCCATTTCCTTTTTCTTCGTCACTAACTGTAAATGCATCGTTCTTCTCTGGGCATTTGAAAGTAGGTCTAACATTTGTATAATTTATTGACTCTACTCCAGACCTCGCATAAGATCCATAGGCTGTTGTATTTGTTCCAAAACCTTTTCCTGTGTCACTGCCCCACCCTGTTACATCTTTTCCTGGTGTACTTCTATCGTTACAAAATAGAATGTCCGCAACTGCACTTCCATATCCTGCATCTTCGACGTTTGTCTTATACCATTCATCTACTGCCTTTTTAATATCGGAACTCTCAATATTTGTTTGAGCTTGTTCTTTACTCGTACTTGCTGTCGTTCCAGCCGGCCCATACATCCAACCTACATATTTTGCATCATCGTAAATAGCATTGTATGCTTGATTGGTATGTGTGAATCTATTCGCATCATTGGCTCCATTTGCATGAGCTTTCGTTCCGTCGTACATTATTCTCAAAGATCCATCTCCGTTGATTCTGATTATTCTCCAATAAAATCCTGCAAATCTGACATAATTATTCGTTACTGCTCCTCTGTAGTAATAACTAATCCCATAGTCGTCTTCCATTTCGAAGATTCCTTCATCTGTCGTTGCAGGACTTTCAAATCCCGTTTTCACTCCCTTCGATGTTTGGACTAACTTTTCTATAGCACTCATAGCATTTCTATCTTCTAGTGCAAAATTAGTATAGAATATTGCGTTCAAGTCTGCATCTTGATTTACATCGTTCAAATAGTTCAATGTCACAGTTAGATTATAATAGTATGTTTTTCCAACAGGTATAGTGAGAAGATTCGCTAGTAACTTTTTAGCATTCGTTTTTGATTGAGGTACATTCGTAGAACTTACGACTTCTGTATATGACCCATCTTCTGTTTCAGAATAACTCAAAGTATAAGTCAAACTATTTTCCAGATATGTATTGACTAACCCTTGAAAGTACATCTTCACATTCGCCTCGGCCGTGCCCGTATTCGTGATGGTAAATTTCTTCGTGAGCGATTCCCCAAAAGAAAGACTTCTAGTTATTCCTGTATCGTTGTCCGCAAATCTTGCACTCACCGTTGCCGTATTGATCGTCGCTTGTACGGACCTTGTTTCTCCTACAGCAGTAAAATAAGCATATGAGACTGTACCTATTATGGTAAGAATGGATGCTATTCCTACCACTAAGCATAACGTTTCCTTCGTTTTCAAATTCATAAGTTAACTTTCCTCCTCGTTTGATGTGATTGATAATCATACTGTCGATAGTGTAAGTATACCACTCTTCATTCGGATTATCAAGCACGGTTTCGAGCTTTTGTAAATTATTTTGACTTATAATGCATATGAAGAAATTAGGTGGCATGATGGAAATAAACATTAATAAATATGAACCGAAAGATGTAATAAGATTTATGCGAGAGGCAACCAATCTTTCGCAGAAAGCATTTGCGGAAAGCATTGGCAAAAAAGAAGATTGGACTCGCAAAAACGAATATGGAATAACGAATTATTATTTTAAAGATCTAGTTCAACTTGCCAAAATACATGGGTTTACAATAACAATCAAAAAAAATGAAAAAGAAAAATAGATGAACATACAAAAACCGGTTTGCTTAGACCGGTCTTATTTTGGCTAGAAGCCGCCTCCGCCGCCTCCGCCACCTCCGCCGGAGAATCCTCCCCCTCCGGAGAAACCGCCTCCGAATCCGGAGCCGCTACTCATCATCGAGTTGGCATTGTGCTCGTTGATGACAGATGTGGACTTGGTTATGGCTGTGCTCAAAGTATTTGAAAGTGTATCCATGATGTAGAAGTCCGTGTACGAGAAACTTCTCGTTACCAAAATGTCGTCGTCGCGGCCCATTGCGGCAAGTTGAACTTGCATGGCTTTTCCGACTTCTTTGGCGAGGCCGAAGACAGTTGCATAGACGAGATATTTATCCCAAAGAACGATTTCAGGTATTTCTTTTTCTTTAAATGAACCGAAGTCTTTGAGAAAGTTTTTAAATGCTTCCCATTTCAAGTAGTGCTCTCTACCCTTTTTAGACCATTTTTTGAAACTACAGACATAGATGAGAAAGCTTATCGCACCGATCAAAATGGCGACTATGAGAAGGTATTTATCGAAGCTCAAAATGATCATGGTAACGACGATAATGACACCTAAGACAAAGTACAAGGCAGATAATGCTTTTGCTGCATTGTGATCTTCAAAAAATTCTTCTTTTTTGCCGTCTTTGATCGCAAGCAATTGCCATGTTTCGTAACCTTTCATGAATTCGCTTGCCGTTGTATAATCGGAGGAATAATCCTTTATATCTTGCAAAGTGACTGTTCCATCTGTGCCAATTTTCTCAAAAAGTAGATTCAAAAGAGCATTCTCCGTTTCATTACATCCTTCTTTTGTCTTTAAACGTAATATGACGTCTTTTTTCTTTTTTTGATCGGGCACTTCTTCGAATGAAATGTTCTTTTTATAGATGAGATTCATTAAAGAGGCATTGAATGCATTAGCCGAAATCGACTTTTTCATGAGATAATCGACTACTTCAACATTGTAGTCTCCGGTGAATTCGCGATAATATTTGTGATCAAAATCGACTTTGTATTCTTTATCGTACTTTTTGTACATGTGTAGCCAAAGTACGATCAATCCGACGAGATATGCGATTCCTATACCGATTTCGCTGTAATAGATGATTTTTATAAATTTTCTATTTCTGTTTGCTGCATCGGACATTTTCGTCTCATAAGCGATGATGCCATCTAAAGCTGTTTGCTCACTGGAATTGAGTATCGGTGCGATATTCTCGAACGGCGAGTTGTCGAAAGTCATACGGATAGTCACGTCGTTTCCTCTTTCGTAGTGTTTCAATTGGGCAAGTACACCTCGATAAGTTTTTTCTCCAGATTCGTTCGTTCCCATTTCGATTGGTGAGACTGTTCCATCGAGACCACCGCGACCCCATATTCTGAAAGTGTCGGTTGTACTGCCGAAAGAAGTGTCTACTTGAATATTTACTTCATCGACATCGTCATCGTCTAGTCGGAAGAAACCGAAAAACAATTCGGCGACGTCTTTGTGAAGAACGACGGCTTGGTCGACGAAATATTCGAGATAGTAGACGATATAGCCCTCGTCATTGCCCTCGTATATTTTCACATCCGTACCATCTATTGTTTCGTCGTCGGTATAAACGTGGTTATCGCCTATGGATGCATAATCGGTTTCGGAAAATTCGTCGAATGTTTTCCCAATGAGAGTCCACCCTATTTCTTCGGGATCAATTTTTGCAGCCGAAACTTTTTTTATAACTATTCCACGAGCATTATAGAAGGAAGAACCATCGTAGGCGACCGATCCCGGTTCCCAAGGTGACAGCGATGAATCTCGATAAGTGAGTTTCCTTTCGAAGCCGTTGAGTGAACCTTCGACGACGATCGCTTCTTTTATGCTGAGGCTACCCACCATATCGATGTTTGCGTTCATGTATACTTTGCGCACTTTATAATCGACAGATTTAGCATGAACGACGAATGGTACGAGTAGAATTGCCATTACAAGGATGAGCTTTTTCCAATTTTTCATATAGACCTCCTAAAATAAAAAGCCTAACTTTTGTTAGGCCAAGTGTTAAAATTCAACTTTTACGTTTTCTCTTTCGGCTTCTTGTGCCTTGAAGAATTCAACCTTTTTGATTTTGAACATACTGGCGACTATGTTCGAAGGGAACATATCGACTTTGTTATTCAATTGTAATGCAGAGTCGTTGTAGAACTTTCTAGCATAACTGATCTTGTTTTCCGTCTCTTCGAGTTGCCTTTGCAAGTCCAAGAAATTTTCATTTGCTTTCAATTCGGGATAACTCTCAGTTAGAGCAAACAATTTGTTGAGTGTACCTGTGAGCATGTTATCGGCATTCATTGCATCTTCTTTGGATCCTGCTGACAGATACGAGTTGCGGGCTTCGATGACTTTTTCAAGTGTTTCACTTTCGTGTGAAGCATAACCTTTTACAGTGTTTACGAAATTCGGAATGAGATCAAATCTTCTTTTCAATTCGACGTCAATTTGACTCCATTGATCGGACACTTTATTTCTAAGCCCTACCAAACTATTGTAAGTAGCTATCGCATAGATGACTACAAAGGCGAGGACGATCAACAAAACTATTAACCATATAGGCATATCATTACTTCCTTTCTAATATCTCATAATACAATATTATCATATTTTTTCAATCTATTCAATATATCTAATTCATCTTCGAACTCGGCCTTTATTTTTTTCATATATTCTAAGAAGTGAAGATTTTTTTCTGTTTCATCCAAAGTGACCTTTATTTGCTTGATAGTCTTGGCCGTAGAACTTTTGCTGACTCCATCAAATTGAGCAATTTCTTCGAGTGTCAAGTTTTCAAAAAAGTAGTCTTCGAAGATGGAACGTTGCCTTTCGGTGAGCAGCGATCCGTAAAGATCGTAGAGCTCAGTATAATGTAGTGTCTCTTCCATCACATGAAGTCCTTAAACAAGCCGTATATGTACGATTCTATGTCGAAAGATTTTAAATCTTCCATCTGTTCGCCGAGACCGATGAATTTTACCGGTAACCCTATTTTTTCTTTGATGCCAAGGACGATTCCACCTTTAGCTGTGCCATCGAGTTTAGTTAGAACCAAACCGGTGATGTTCGTGATCTCTTTGAAGCTTTCGGCTTGCGAGATGCCGTTTTGACCTGTAGAGGCATCGATGACGAGAAGTGTTTCATGAGGTGCACCCGGAATGTGCCTTGCGATTACTTTGTCAATTTTTTCGAGTTCGGCCATCAAACCGACTTTATTTTGAAGTCTTCCGGCCGTGTCTACGAGAACGATGTCGATTTCTTTTTCTTTGGCCTGCACGAGTCCATCGAAGATGACACCGGCAGGATCGGAATTTTCTTTGCCATAAAATTCACATCCTACGCGTTCGGCCCAAATTTCTAATTGTTCGACGGCTCCTGCACGGAAAGTATCGCCAGCAATCAGCATGACTTTCTTCCCTTCTTCTTTGTATTTATGGGCCAATTTGCCTATGGTCGTAGTCTTGCCTACTCCATTTACTCCGACCATCAGAATGACCGTCGGTCCAGAATCGTTCATGTGTATTTTGTCGGACAAGTTTTCTCCGCTCACGTATATCAAAAACATTTCGTCGACAATAACTTCGCTCAGGTTTTTGGTATCAGTTATATGCTCGCTTTTTACACGTTTTTTGAGTTTATCCAGAAGATCATAAACGGTCGTGACTCCGATATCGGCTTCTATGAGTATCCTTTCGAGTTCTTCATAATATTCATCGGTCACTTTCGTATACTTCACTCCGAGCAATGACAGTTTTGAGACGAATTCAGTACGTGTCTTTTCTAAGCCTTCTTCGTATTTTTTGATGTCCTCTTTTTCCTCTTTTTTGAAAATGTTCTTAAATTTGTCAAATATTCCCATGTTTAACCCTCATTTACAAGTGACTTTACTATAATCTACTCCGTATCCGGATTCTAATTTAGTTATCGTGATTTCACCTTTACAATGGTCGTTCTTATCTTCAAAATAACCGTTGGAGATGAGATCTGACATTTGAAGTGTGACACTAGACCATGATCCGCTACCGTCAAATTGACATTTGCTTTCTATCCAAGTTGACACTTTACAATTGTATATTTCGGACATATAATCGTCCAAATCGATGCCAATAGTCTCTCCAGCATACTTGATATTCTTCTCTTCTGCACGGCTGATGCCTTTTAAAGCATTATCGCGCGAGTTCAAAATGGACGGTACTGCGAGCAACAACAGTACAGCCAAAATGCCAATTACGGCCAAAAGTTCTATCAAAGTAAAGCCGTTTTTTTTATGTAAATTCATTTTATCTTCACTCTCCTTCTCTAAGTATAGCAGTATTTACTTGAAAATTCAAACAGAATAGTGTATAATTGGATTATCTTTTAGCGCTTTTACATAATTATCGAATTGCTCAATTAGATTACTAAAATTAAAAAGAAAGAAGGAAATTTTTTATTATGAAAGAAAAAAAGTTGACGACTTCGGTTTTCGCTTTGGGTGGACTTGGAGAAATAGGAAAGAACATGTATATCGTCAAAAATGAAAAGGAAATCATCATCATTGATGCGGGTGTCATGTTCCCTGAGGATGATCTCTTGGGAGTCGATTATGTCATCCAAGATGTTACATATTTGAAGGAAAACGAAGATAAAATCGTCGGGTTGTTCATCACTCATGGACACGAAGATCACATAGGAGGAATACCATTTTTACTTGGAAGTGTCAAAATACCAAAAATTTATACACCAAAAATTGCAAATGATTTGATAATAAAGAAATTAGTAGATAGGAATATCAGGTACGAAGATCTCGTCATTATCGACGAAAACTCGGAGATAAAATTCGATACTATGAGTGTCGAATTTATAAGGACAAGTCACTCTATACCGGACAGTTATGCCATCGCCATACATACTCCACAAGGTATCATCATGACGACTGGCGATTACAAGTTCGATTTGACACCTATAGGTCCGATGAGCGACTTGCATAAGATGGCCAGACTTGGCGAACAAGGAGTCAAATTGTTGCTTTCTGATTCGACGAATGCGTTGAGTGAAGGGTTTTCTAAAAGCGAGTCTTGTGTCGATGAGACAATCGAATCGATTTTTATGAGATATTCTTCTAATCGTATAATTTTGGCTACTTTTGCGTCGAACATATATCGCATCAAACATATTGTCGAAACTTGCCGCGAGCACGGACGAAAGATAGTGACTTTCGGTCGCAGTATGGAATCTGCCAAGGAAATAGCATTGAATAACAATCTGATAACAGACAAGACGATTTTCATCGAAGCAAATGAAGCGAAGAATTTGAAGAAGAACGAGATTTGTATACTGTGTACCGGTTCTCAAGGTGAGCCTTTGGCTGCATTGTCGCGCATCGCGAATGGGACGCACAAGCAAATCACTTTGCTACCTGACGATATCGTGGTATTTTCTTCGAGTCCGATTCCAGGAAATGCCGCGTCCATAAACCGCATCATAAACAAGCTCTATTTGAAGGGTGTCAAGGTAGTGACGAACACGGAATTATCGAATATTCATACATCCGGACATGCAAAGCAGGAAGAATTGAGACTCATGTTGCGATTAATTAAACCCGAATATTTCATGCCTGTGCATGGAGAATATAGAATGCTCAAAGAGCACAAGAAATTGGCCATATCTTGTGATGTCGCGGATGATAAGATATTCATCATGAAGAATGGCGAGTCTATCGACATCACTGAGAATGGTGTAACTAGAGGTAAAGATTATCAAGCGGGAGATGTCTACGTGGATGGATCGCGAATCGGTTCGATTGGAAACGTCGTTTTAAAGGATAGAAAGTTCATGAGCAAGGACGGAATATTGGTTGCCATTTTGAATTTGGATATCAATAAAAAAGAGCTTCTCATACATCCTAACGTCACGACGAGAGGATTCATTTTGGTAAATGAAAATGCAAATTTGATTTTTTCGATCAGCAAGCGTATCGAAGTGATAGTCAAAAAATATTTTCAAACCAATGCCCGCTATAATTACTTGGATTTGAAAAACCAAATTATTTTGGAATTGAATACTTATGTCGTCGAGCTAACAGGAAGACGTCCTATTATCTTACCTGTCATCATGGAAATAAAATAAAATGTTAAGCATATCAGCTTAACATTTCAGATTGTTGACAAAGTGGTATGTTCAAAATGAATATATCGCTTTTTTGATGCCCATTTTTATAAAACAGATGATTTTCGTGAAATTAAGTGAAATTTGACTTGTATTTGAAGACACTTTCCATCTCCAATTTGCCATTTTCTTTAAATTGTGACACGCAAAAATCATCGTGGCATTTTGCTCATTTTTCAGTAAACCACGAACTCTAGTAAATCGAAGCCCATGTTGTTCTTTACAGTCTCCAAATGTTCTTTCAATTGTTTCTTTTCTCAAAGGATAATTGTCCTTCCAAAGTTGAGTATATCTATTTTCATTTGCTTGTTCTTTGTATTCTTCCCATATGTGACGTGTTACAACCTTCTGACAGATTTTACTTTTCGTACATTGATCTTTTAACGGACAATTTTTACATTTTTCTGGATTTGATTTATATTGCTTGTATCCGTTTTTATCTGTTGTACTATAAGATAGTATCTCATTATTTGGACATATATAACAATCAAAATACTCATCAAAAACATATTCATATTTTTTAAAAAAGCCTTTCCCTGTCATTGGTCTTTTGTATGGCATTAATGGTATGTGTCCTGATAAGATAATCTCTCTACATATTGCTGGATTTACATATCCGGCATCTAAGCATACATTTTTAATTTTGTCCTTAAACTTTTTATTTAAAAGATTATAAGCTTGAAAAAAGGCAACACTGTCATGTACATTTCCTGGA
>CAZKKM010000012.1:0-21991 GCA_964553435.1 uncultured Muribaculaceae bacterium
TGTAAACGTCGTCTGCCGTACCATTGTTCTTGTATTCGACATAAGACTCGTTGCCTTCTTCGTCGGTTACTTTTCTAAAGTTAGCCGTCGTTCCCTTGGCAGGAGTTTTATCGATACCACTTACATCGATAGGGAAGGTTCCTTTATTTCCAGCTACATCTGTGAAGATGAATGTGAATCTTCCATTAGAATATCTCTTTGCCGTCAATAATGAATACTCATTGCCTTCTTCATCGGTCAAAATCTCTACTTCTACAGGAGTTCCAGTATTGTTAGATTCGACCCTTTCGTTGACTTTAATGGTAATCGTCTTAAATTGATTAGTAGGTCCTTCAGGAGTTATATCGTATAACTCACCTTCTGGTTTGTCTTTATCGATACCACTTACGTTGTACACATGTTGTCCTTTATTTCCAGCCAAATCTTCGAACATGAAAGTGTAATTTCCGTTAGATGATCTCTTTGCCGTCAATAATGAATACTTATTTCCATTTTCATCGGTCATTATTTGAACAGTAGGTATAGTACCGGTATTTGTAGAAATGACCGCGTCATTTACTCTGATGGTGATCTCTTTAAATTGATTAGTAGGCTCTACCGGAAGAACACTTTCGACCGATACGAACTCTGGTATTGTCGTGTCGATTACGATTTTTGCACTACCTTCACTGACTACACCTGCACCATTTCCGTCTGACGGAGTGATTGCATATGTAACTTCACTGGCATTCATGCCGTCGACAACATTCAACACTGCATTGTATGAAACGACGTTTCCAGAATCGTCAGTTACAGGAGTAATATCATCCGGACTGATTGGTCGACCATTGATGACAACCAATGTACTTGTACCGTTCGTCTTGAAGTTGACGATAACTTTTCCGCCTTCTTTGAGATATGTATTATCATCATTTTCATAAGTCTTGCCGTTTTCTGTACTGACTTTGATTTCTGTCACGACTGACTTGTTGACAAGCGCTGCTTTATTGACTATATCCAACTTGCTCAAGAAATCACTTACAAACATTGTCGAATCGTCTGCTACTTCTCTCGCTGCATCTATTGCATTTTTACGAGCTGTATAAGATGCATCGGTATATTTGTCTTTCTCTTCTGGAGTCATGTTGTTGAACGCAGTTTCGAGCGCTACGAAAGCTTTGTATTCCTCTGTGCTTTGGATGCTCTTCTTCTCGAGTTTTGTGATAGCCTCTTTGACAGCAGCATCGTACGCACTTTGAAGTTTTACTGTACCGGCAGTTACATCTTCTGATAACTTATTTAATTTTTCTAATACAGTAGAGAAATAGTTGTAATTAACTTCTAAGTAATTATCTACCATTTCATCAATGTTTACAGTTATCGAAATGACATTGCCTTCCTCGTCTTTCGTGAATTCGAACCTCGGTTCTATTGCATCGATAAACTCTTCGAGTTTTTTCATCTCGTCTTCGAGTTCTTTGACGATTGCATTCAATGAACTTTGCAATGTGATTTGAGTAGTATCCGTTGCAACTAGTTCTTGTATTCTATTCCATGTTGCCGCGAATCCTTCTGCATTGACATTGTAATCATCTCTCTTCAAAACGCCGGCTTTTTCTACTACGTCCTCGAACTTAGATGAATCCGTTTCTTCTTCTACGAGTGCAGGTATCTTGGCAATTTCTCCTGCTACGTATGCTTGAGTGATAACCTCTCCTCCAGCTGCTACATCACTTTCGATTTTCGCAATTGCATCTTTCTGAGCCTGAACGGACTCTTCGGTGTAATCGTGAATGTTTTTCTTGAGAGCTGTCAGGAACTCTACATCTTTTCCGTCTTTCTCCAAGTCTTCTAAATTCTTCTTATAAGAATCTAATCCTGAAAGATCTATTATTCTTATCTCGATAGATTTGCTCTCTGCAGCATGACCTGCATGGTCTGTTGCAGTGTAAGTTATCGTACGAACACCGTCCACTTCACTTACACTTGGTGGTTCATCCAAAGCAACGTTCTTATCTACAGTATCACTTACTGATACTATAGGCATCTTGTCATCGATATCTTTTTCATCGGTTACGATGATCAAAGTATTTCCTTCGATGCTTATCACAGGTGGTTCTTTATCTATTGTGAATTCGGCTTCTACGGCATCATGTACTCCGTCTGAAACTGTGATGACGTAGTTTCCTTCTTTGCTGAATACCAACGTTGTCGTATCTCCGCCTTCACTAGATGGAGTAATGGTAGTTACCTCTCCATTGTGTGAATATGATGCACTCACGATGTTCTTTTCGGTTATGGTTGCCGTTACGGATGAAGTGTACATATTTGTGCTTGTATCGTACAATGTTCCTTCCAAATCGATGTCAGGTTCGACTTTGTCGATTCCTGTAACGTTGTACAAAACATTATCAGTTTCATTACCCACTCCATCGACGAGCTTCAATTTACCTGAAGTATTATCCGATACGAGAAGAGTATAGATATAATTATTACCGTCTGGTTTATAAGAAGTGACATCCCAAGTATGTACTACGTTGCCTTCGGCATCTACGTCTATTATGGCACTCAACTTCTTATCGGAAGTGAGTCTGATGTAAACGTCGTCTGCCGTACCATTGTTCTTGTATTCGACATAAGACTCGTTGCCCTCTTCGTCGGTAACTTTTCTAAAGTTAGCCGTCGTTCCCTTGGCAGGAGTTTTATCGATATTGTTGACTATATAAGATGCTTTACCCTTACGTCCAGCCATATCCTCGAATTCGACCTCGACCGTTCTGTTTCCAGTTACAATGAGAGTATATTCGTTCTTACCCGGTGTTTTAGTCCAAGTCTCTTTGCTGATGATTTCTATTGCTTCACTTGGTTTGAGAGTGAGGATGACATTGCCATTTGTAGGATCTGTTACATCCGCTTCTATCTCTGCAGTTGGGTCTTCATCGTCGATATTCGTTACATCATATTTCTTAGTATCGGCATTACCGGCTTTGTCGGTATACTTGACGACCACTTCGCCATTTTCAGAAACAGAATGCTTATATTCGTTCTTACCTTGTGTTTTAGACCATCCGTCACTTTCGATTATTAATTCTTCGTCAGATGTCAAAATCATATCGATAGGCCCTACAGTTTCTGCCGTATAAGATGGCAACAAAGTTGTCTTTGCAGGAGTGACATCCACTACTATACCGGAGTTACTGATTGTTTCAGAATCTCCTTCTAACTGATTTGGTCCGACAGGGTTGATAGTATACTCTACTTCTCCCTCGTTCGAGTCGGTATCTATTGTTATACTTGCTTCGTACTTGCCGGTTTCTAAATTCTTAGTGACAGTCGTCTCTTCACCATTTATGATGACAGTAGTGACTTTTTCGCCTTCGTTTTCAGCTTGCAAATACAAGTTTACACCATTGCTTTCGAATGTGACTGTGATAGTATCGCCGTCGATGGCATAACCTTCGTTTGCCTTTCCGCTTACACTGATAGTCGGACGAAGAACCTTAGGTATTGCTACCAAGACATTCATATCGACTTTTTCCAAAGCGATTCTATACGCACTTCTAAGACCATCTGCATCGATGATGTCTTTGACAGCCTTCAATTGCTCTTGAAGCTCTGCCCATGATGTACTTGTATAGTCGCTTTCATTGTAGTTGTCTGCCAAATCTTTCAATATGGCATTGTAACCACTTGGGTCTATATCCATTTTCGTAGAGACCATCGTCTTTTCGATATTTTCTAAACGCTCACTGTAAACACTATTCAATACTACGTTCTTATTGACTACATCGAAATGTAATAAGTTTAATGCTTCGATATAATCGTCGTATCCAGAGTAGTCTTCTTCCAAATACTTGTCCTTATAATCGGATGTATTATCGTCTATAGGCATAGGTTGAAGATTGGCAATTTTCTGTCTCAATCCCTGAGCATAGCGATTGACACCACTCTGTAACGGACTATGTGTATCCGTCTTTACGAGATACGTTTCTGCCTCGGAAAGGTAAGCCTGCAAATCGCTCCAAGATGAAGGAACATAATCGGCTTCCTTGAGACTAGAAGCGGCACTCTTTTGACTATTATAATCCGTCATATACAGATCTTCTGGAATCAATGGAGCATTTTCTGCCAAAGCTATCTGACTGTCCATGTATTCTTGTGTATGTCTATAGTTGAACTTTATAGTGCCATCGATAAATAGACCGATAGTATCGACTTGTGCTTTCTTAAACGCATAGTCTCCGCTGCTTCCTATACCATATCTCGGATGACCTTTGTAATCGTATTTGTTCTCAGCAGTCAAAGTGTAGAAGTTGCCGTTCTTAGCATTATCTTCGAGCATATCCATATACTCTTTTAATTTGAGATATTTATCTACATTGAGAACTCTAACTTTGAGAACCACTTCGGTAGTAACACCGACACTGTCAGTCGCAGAATACTTGACTTCGTAAGTACCCGCATTCGCGAAATTGACATCATTCAAACCACTTGGAGTGACAGTTAAACTGTTTCCAAGAGCATCAGTTGCTGTTACTGTAGCATTTTCTTCGTCGACATTTGGCAAAGTCAATGAATTATTTTTGATAGTGATCAAAAGATTATCTTTTGTATCCGGATCGACTACGACTCCTATACTATCGGCGAATGTTATAGTTGGTCCGCTCTTATAGATTGCAAATGTCTTCGTTGTCGAACGATTGAACTTATCTACAACTTCGATTGTATGAGTTCCTTCTTCTTGGAATACTCTCTCAGTCCAGAATTCTTTTACTTCTTCACCGTCTACCGTGAGAGATAAGATGTTGGTTTCGGTAATGCTGACTTTTACATCGTTCTTGAACAACGTTTCGCTTATCTTATCTTCCGCATTAGTGGTAGTCAAAACTACGGATGGTTCATCGTTATCTATGATGATTGTCTTAGTAGACTCTTTATTTAAACCATCTACAGCCGTAATGACATACGTACCTGTAGAAGACAATTCTACTCTTCCATTTGTTATAGCTACAGGTGTTTCGGCACCGTCTTTTACATAAGATGCTGATGCCAATTCTATATCGTCACTTACTTCGACGACGACTGTACCTTTATAGAGACCTTTATAAGTTTCGGACTCTTCTCCAGTTACAACTATACTTGGATAAAATTCATCTATATTGGATACTGTATACTTAGCACTTCCTTTGTTTCCGGCTAAATCGGTATAAGAAAGTGTCACTTCTCCATTGGTGTTTTTATTGACTTGTGTTTTAGTGTACAGATAATATGTCTTTTTAACTTCGTTTCCATCATCATCGACTACTGGAGCATTGTTCTCATCGAGAACAGTTTCCTCTTTTTCTTCTGGTTCGGTTGACCAGCCTTCTTCACTGAAGTTTTCGACTTTTTCGTCGACCTTGAGTGTCAAAGTTACTGGACCATTTGTAATCTCCTTTGGAGTTACTGTTATTGAACCCACTGGAGCATCTTTATCGATGCAAGTGACAGAATATAATAGGCCACCTTTGTTACCAGCTTTATCGGTGTAAGAAAGATAAATATCGTAATTTCCGAACACTTTGAGTTGATACTCGTCTTCCTTCTGTTTACCATTTTCATCTAAAACAGGTACAAAGTTACTACTTTCTGTTAGCATGATGACTGGTTCGTCGAATTTGATGCTCAATACGACTGTCTTGTTCGTAAATTCCTTGTCACCTTCTATGATAGGTTTGATGACTGGAGCATTAGGTTTAGTTTTATCGATTGTGAACTCGACTTCAGCACTATTAGTAGCTGTATCGGTTACAGTCAAACGATATGTTCCCTCTTCTGAAATCGTATTGCCTTTTTTGTAAGAGACTGGCTCTTCACTTACAGTTCCATCAGCATTCGTCACTAATTTGACGAGCTCTGGTGTTCCATCATCGAACGAAGGTTTGACATTCTTGTTGTACAAATATTTTCCGTCCTTAGGAGTTCCGTCCTCGTTGGCGACGAATCCCTGCGGAAGTTCGATTATAGGTGCGACTGTATCGATAGTGAAATTGTATGTGACCGCATTTCCTGCATCATCTGAAACGATCAATGTATAATTGCCATTATCTGAAATAGATGTTCCACTTCCTATAGGAGTTTCCTCTTTATAGCTTCCACCTACGATAGTTGCACTGACTCTGTTTCTATTGTCTTTATTGGAATCGCTGTATTTGATTACGAGTGGTAAATTGTCCCTGTTGTACATTCCCAAATTCTCATTATCATTGAACGTAGCAACTGGACTGTCCTTATCTACGAAATCTACTACATGACTCAAGTTAGCTTTGTTTCCAGCTTCATCCATTACTTGTGCAAAGACAGAGTAATTTCCGAACGCAGTTATTTGAACTGCATCTGGAGAACCATCGGTTCCTTTGATTAATTTTATATTAGGGCTCGTATTGGTCAACAAAGATACAGGTTCACTCATTGTGAATGTTAAAACTGCATTTTTATTGGTAAAATAATGCCCATCCTCTACATTCGTAGTTAACTCATAAGTAGGTGCGATTCTATCTATTCTAAACTTTTTAGAAGATACGTTTCCCGCTTTATCGGTTACTACCAACAAATATTCGGTATCGGTATTTGCTGCACCGAGAGTCGTCCAACTCTTGAATTCCACACCTTCATCGTAAGTGGCATTTCCGTCTGAATCGGTACCAGTTCTGGTTTTCAAAACACCTTTTCCTTCTCTGAAGACTGGCATGACATTCTTATTATAAAGATATATGCCATTCTTAGGATTACCTTCTTCATCTACAACGAATCCCTGCGGAAGTTCGATTACTGGTGCAGTTTTATCGACAGTGAAAGTATAGACAATTCTATTGTTAGCTTCATCTTCGACTTCTAATCGATAAAAACCATCTTGAGTAATAGAAGGAACTGTGTCATTCTTCTTGAATGTCACATCTGTATCGACTCCACCTTTGAGATGAACTGTATAGTCGTTTTCTTCTGTAATATCGCCGATGTTCAATTCACCGAAATTTTCGATGTTATAAACTCCACCGTTTTCTACTCCGTTGATTTCTGGTGCTATCTTGTCGATGCAATCGACAGTATAATCCTGACCTCTCTCGTTTCCGGCTGTATCCACAAATTTGACGTATACACCATAACTGTTAAACACGGTCAAATCGTAAGTATTAGGTATGACCTTGCCTTCGGAATCAGTTGCGGCTTGCAAATTAGGACTTTCCGTGAGCATCTCGATATCTTCATCGGCTACGATACGGACAATTATGCTCTTATTTACTAACTCTCCATCGGCAATAGGAAGTCTCGTATCGAAATGCAATGGAGTGAACGTTACACTCGGTAACTTTTTATCTATTCTGAAGTATATGCGTGTCTTATTGTGCAATGTGTCTTCGACGATGAGACGATATTTGATGTCTTTTCCGGCTTCTCCAGAAACTTCATCTCCTGATTGGAAATCGGCAACTTCGACGACATATTCTCCGTCTACTTCTTTTTCGAGGACAGCCTTCGCACCTTCTTCCGTAAATGTCGGAATTACGACACTGTTATAAAGATATGATTTAGTATCGGAATTGTAATGTTCTTCATCGAAACCATCTACATTTGGTCCTTCGTTATCTATTCCGCTTACCTTTATTACTATCGGATCAGATGAGTTCAAATCACCATCATCGGTTATCGTAATTTCTTGAGAAATATCCTCGGTAACCTCTGCTGTGTATATATATAACTCACCTTCGACTTTTTCCGTCCATGCGATCGTGCTTCCATCTTCCAATCTCAAAGCTGGTATGTTCAAAGGTTCTTCTGCTGTTATAGTAACTGTGACACTTCCTTGGACAGGTAAAGATGAAGTTCCATCTTCTCCCGCATTTGAGTAAGTGATAGATTTGATAGCTACCGTTTTATCGATATTTTCAACAGAATAAGTCACACTTACACTTGCGTTCTTATTTTTATCGACACCGACTACAGTATTGTTTTCGATGTTACCTGAAGCAATACCAGTATAACGATACATGCCGGCATACTCAGGACTGTTTTCGGCAATCTTAGTTCCAGTCATACTCCAACGTATATTGGCATTAGAATCGACTATGCGTTCCAATTCTTCTGAAGCATAGAGATAAACATTTATATCTTTGTTATCTCTAGGTTTAGAAATTGAAGGCACTTCGATTACAGGAGCAGTCTTATCGACCGTCACTGTATATGTTGCAACTTTAAAGTTTCCAGCCTTGTCGGTTACGGTTACGGAACCGCTTTGAGCTTTGCCCTCAGGAGTTTTACTTAAAGTCAACTCGTAATGTAACTTACCATCGGTAGAACCTACATATTCCCAAGTATAACCGTTGCTGTCGACGATAGATGAAATCTCTTTCTCGTTGATTACGAGAGTCATCGTAACACCGTCGACTGCGCCATTTTCACCGAAGCTATAAACAGTATTTTCTTCGCCTATTGCTAAGTCATCCATACCCGTATCGACGACAACTGTGATAGTTTCAGCCTTATGACCGACACTGTCTTCTACAGTATAAGTATACTCTCCATCCAACAAATAAGGTGTAGAATATTCTTTCGATTTATTGGCATATTCATCCACGTAATCGATGAGTACATTGTCATTCTTATCGGTAACTTTGATGAAAGAATAATCGTCGATAAATTTGATAGATACACTATTTTTGAAGTAAATTTTCTTAGTCTTTTCGTCGATGACGAGATCTTCTTGCTTCACTTCGACTTCGTTTCCATCTACTCCGATTATGTACTTGATATTAGGCGCGGACATATCCAAAACTGGAGTATATATTCTCTTATTTCCCGCATTATCGGTGATTTCGAGAACATATTCGCCCTCTTTAGAAATGGTATATTCGCCACTCTTGATAGGAGTTCTAGTTCCCTCAGGGTCGGTGATATAAGCCTCTTTGATGTCACTTGCATCTGAGAAAGTTACGACTGTCTTTTCTGTCAAAGTGTTACTTCCAACCTCTGCAAAAGGCTTTTCTGTATCGATGACAAAATTGATAGTAGTAGGTCTTCCTGCAATATCTGTGACGACCAATTTATAAGCATGGTGTGCCTCTATTCCGGCAGTCAAATTCAAACCGGCTGCAAGTACATCTTTATCCGTGATAGTCTCAGTTTTGCCTTCAGGATTAGTCAATTCGACCTTGGAAATGATGTCCAATTTATCGAATGAAATAGCTACATTCTTGTTGAAATAATGTGTGACGCTCGAATTATCGCTGTCGATTACTACATCTTTACCGTCAGAACTCAACGTTACACTCGGTATATTTTTGACAATAGTAAATTCGACTACGGTACGATGACCTACACCGTCTTCAACGACTATAGTGTGATTTCCATTTCCTCTTACGGAAGTACCGACATAGATGTTTGTATCGCCATCTACATATACTTTACAATCGGTCATACTGTCGTTTACAGTGAAAGGTACATCATCTTCGAAATGACCTTCGATGACGTTGTTTTCGCCTTTATAATCGTTTTCACCGATAGTCACTACAGGAGGTTCTATGTCTATGACAACTGTCTTAGTAGTGGAATTTCCGGCTTTATCGAGAGCTACGAGAGTATATCTTCCTTCGTCTTTTAAAGTAGTTCCAGTAAATGGAGTGCTATCTTTTGTAATTGTTAGAGACTCTAAATTGCGCTCTTCGACTTCGACTTCGAACTCGTTAGCTGTGACGATTTCGGATTGGTTTTCGGCAAACTTGTTGAATACAGGGGCAGTTTTGTCGATAGCAAATTTGACGATATTTTTATTTCCTGCAGCATCAGAGACGGTCAAAGTGTAATCTCCTTCATCAGATATTTCTGTTCCTGACTCAAAAGGATTATCGACGCCGTTCAATGTCAATGTTGCGGTTACACCTTCTCCTTCGAATTTAGGTGCAACAGAAGTATTGTAGAATCCGCCTGTTCTGACATCTTTCACTTCTGGTGCTTTTCTGTTTATGGTGAACGTGAAATTCGTCGTATGGTTTCCACCATCTTTGACTTCGACAGTATACGTTCCCTCTGCGATAAATCTCTCGCCCAAAGCGATTCTGCTTCCTTCGACATTTGCCGAAACATCAGAATAAGCATCGCTGAAATAGAATACTACATTCTTATTGGTTGAAAGACCACTTTCGTTCAATCTACCCAATATGATAGGTGTTCCACTTTCATCCAACTCATCGTAGATGTAAGCCTCCACTTCCGGCGCACTTCTGTCGACAGAGAAATATCTTACCGTCGTACCGTTTTCATCGGAAACGACCATCTCGTATTTGCCCTCTTCGGCATTTCTCATAATACCGATACCCTCTATCGTCTTTTTGAGAGTCTTCGTTCCATCGTCGTTGAGTTTATACACTGAACCAGCAGCAGATGCGACGAGTTCTACATCTGATTCGGTTATGACTTCGTTTTCACTAGGTGAACTGATCGTAGGAGCTTTCGCTCTTCCAACTGAGAATGAAGCGACAGATTTGTTACCTGCTAAGTCTGTTGCGACTACTTCATAATTTCCGTTTTCCGTGATAGTCTTAGTCGTAAAAGTTTCTCCATTTACTGTGGCATTATCCAAATGTTCTTCGACGATAGATAGATTTGCACCTACACCGTAGTTCGCCTTGACGACACTTCCGTTGACTAAAATTATTGGTGCTTCAGTATCTATATTGGAAACACTGATTCTTACGACAGTCTTCTTTTCTCCATTAGAAGATCGAACTTCAAAACTGTTATTTTCATTTTTCTTGAAAATTTTGGTGAGAGTTCTCTTATCACTGGAAATAGACCAACCTTGTATTTCTACATTTTGGACTTCTTCATTGAATAAAACACTGACCTCGACGTTTTTGTTCGTAAGACTTGTCGAACTGACACTGACATTGTAAGTCAATTCATCGTCATTTTCATCCGTGCTCGTATTTGCGTTTTCACAAGAAAGACTTGGCTCATACACTAATTCGCCATTTTCTCTCGTAATCGTGACACAAGCATCATCCGAAACGTTCAAATCGCTGACTAAACTTCCGGATTCACGCAAACGTGAAACACTCGTAACATACTTAGAATCGATAGCTAAATTGTTGTTCTCGACATACTTTTTAGCAGATTCGATCAAAGCATCGCTATAATCCCTTTCTTTAGTATATAAATTTGTAATAGCATAGGCTCCTGCAACTACAGTCGTCGCTGCAGTTACCCCTAAAACTACATTCTTAACTTTCTTATAATTCGTTGCCATAATAAACCTCCTAAATAAATTAGTAAATAATATTCTATCATTTTTTAATTATATTTGTCAAAACTTATATCGATGTTCTTTTTGCATTATTTTTCCAAATCGAATTTTACAATATAAGTTATGACAAACCCATCTCCCCAATCGATAGCAACTGGGACACTGCTTTTGTTCTTTACTCCCAAAGTCAAAGTAACATAAGCTCTACCCTCTTTATTCTTTTTTACGATGTCGTTCTTTTTTTGCGTGAGCATTTTTTTCTCGTTGGTCAATGCCACTTTCATTTTTTCTAAATTCTCTTCCGTCACTTCGCTGGAAGAGTAGAAGTCAAAAGATATTTTTTTCGGTAAAGCCCCTTTCTCTTTACCGGCTTTCGTTGTCACATAAATCGTGAAATCTTCTTGAGATAGATCGACATTATCTACCTTTTGATTACTAGCCAGGGTAACAGCATAATCATTTATCTCTGTCGCTTCTATGTTTTCATCTGGTTTGGAATCTGATATTGTTTCTTCTTTCTTTGATGATTCAAATTCATTCTCATTTGGTGCACACTCTCCATCATTGAAAACGAGAGGTGAATCTAAATCTAACGGTTCTCTATAAATATCGTATAAACTACTGACGAGCGGTATAGCATTGACTAAAAATGTAACATATATCACAGTAGCTATAATACCCCTTTTCCTTATCAAGATATTTTCCCCCTTAAATTGATTACGAATATTCTACTACTTTTTTGTATAAAGTCAAGCAAAATTTCTTCTTTTACACCAATTTTCGACAAAATCGGCTTCACAACGACAAAAAAGGCTTCGATTATGAGCCTTTTAATCGTTATAAAATTAATTTTTTATCGTCATTCTCGACATTCTTACCTTGATACAAAGATAACAAATATGTTTTCACTCGTTTCAAAATGTCGATTCTTGCTTGAGGTGATGAAGAAGCTTGGTGTGCTTCTACATCGTTAGGTTTGGCAAATTCTTCATCCTTAGATTGATTATTTTGGTTATCTTCGACCCAAGGTGGTTTGCCGAACTCATCTTCGTCATCAGGTGAAGATGTATTTATTTCGATATCTGATGGAATTGGTTCTGCAGATGGATCGTCAAGATTGACATCAGTGTTTCCATTTCCTGTTCCTGGACCTCCTTCGGAACCAGGTCTTGAAGGATCTGTAGGCAGTTCAGATGGCTGACTAGATGGCTGACTAGAAGGCTGACTAGAAGGTTGGCTAGACGGAATACTCGAAAATATAGGATTATCATCATCTATACTGTTGTACATTTCTTTAGTATATTCGCAGCCTTCATGTTTACAGCTGTAAATCGTGTAACTTCCATGTGCGACACCATTATCCAATTCGTGCGCTCTCTTTGCAGATTTTCCACAATGAATACAACTTACATATTCGTAATTATTATCATAACTTTCTATTTCACCATACGTACATGACTCATCATATCTATGCGTAGTAGTATAATCACAAGTATTACAGCTTACATTTTCTACGACATGATGTGTGTCTGATGTAAATACAGTTTTAGAATAATTCTTTTCGCTTTTGAGAGTATGCCCCCTGTACCCGTGTTCTCCACATACAGCACATACTGCTTCCTCGTTATTTTCATCGAAACAAAACCAATCTAAAAATTCATGTTCGTGATCACCAGACACAGAAGGCTCTACACTCTCGATAGGTCGTGGAGTATTTGGCTTCCAAGGACGTGAAGATATCACTGCACTCGGAGTCACTTCTACCGTCTCTACTGGTTCAGAAGAACCACCGATAGAAGGAGTCGCAGTTGGGTTCACTGGCTTTGTAGGTTTATTCGTCGGATCTACTGTCGGAATACCCTCAGATTCCGCATAAGAAGAATCGGTCGGTGTTGGATCTTTCTGCTTATCATCTTCTTTGTCGAAGACCCCAGTTACTCCTGCATAAATTCCTATTCCCAATCCACAAGCAGCGATAGCTGATGCTAATCTTACTACGAGTTTGTGGTTTCTATACCACAAGACAATAGCTTTCTTCTTATTTTCTTTTTCTTCTTCACGTTCTACATCGGCAATGAGAGTATCCAAATAAGAGACGGTCGCATTTGCAGGTTCTACTCTCTCTGCTCTATGCTTCTCTTCCAATCTTCTTTTCTCAGCCAATTTCTTAGCATTGGCCATTTCTTTATCGCTTTGTGCTTTGCTTGCACGAAGCTTTTGTTTTTCAATTTTCTTTGACATAATTAAATTTCCCCTTTCGAAACATAGCATATTATACAGATTTTTTTTAAAATGTCAAGCAATTGTCGATTGGCGAATTAGTACCACTAATGAGAAAATAATTTAAAGACGAATTTGATAATTCTTTGGCACGTTTACTAAAACTTTATTACCATAATTTTCTAACTCTTTGGCATTTGGAAGTTTAATTCCCGATTCCTTGAAAGTACGTCTTCTCATTATGAGTAGGGCATTGACGTGACCGAGCATCTCGATCGTGTGCATGCGGTTATTATGTGCTCTTTGGATATCTCCCTCGTGAAAAAACTCCCCTTTTCCATTGTAAATTTGAGAAGCCCAATAGATGACCAACTTAGAGGTCTCAGTCAAAAGTAAATCGTAGTTTTTATTTAATTGTAATTTTTTTGTAAAACTATTTCTATAGAGAGCCAAGAAGATATCGTCCATTCCGAAAAGCCATCTTTGTGCCGGATGTTCTATCATTTCAGCATGACGATGATAGTTTATGAAGTCTAACAATTCTCTTAGTCGACCTTCGAAGAAGTAACGTTCCATTTGTTCGCGTCCGACGATGAATTCTATGGACATGGCGAGTTCAGCCAGTTCTGGGTAAGTGTAATCGATGTCGAAATAACGATCTAAGATGACATCTTTGTAACCTTCGTTGAGACCAAATCCGATGGTGTAGACTTCTTTTTCGGAGTCTTCCGATTCAAAATGTGTTCTTTCGAAACCGGCCGCGACATTGCGACTATCGATGTGAGTAGAAGCACAAGAAAGAAGACTTCGAAACATCGATGGACATATATTTTCAGGATCGATGTAGAACAGATTTGTCTTTGGATCATAGCTTCCTTTGGCCTTTGGAATCGTTACGATAGAAGTATTTTTGAGATTCTTATAGATCTCCGTAACATCGACACCTTTTGCTTTCATCTTATTTAAAAATTTGTTAATGGTGACACTTGCCTCTTTTTTGATACCTCTTTTATCTATTCTTTTTTGGGCACTATCATCACCGCTCTTACATTTTTTTCACTAGGTAAATAATCGATAGGAATAAATTCTCGGTAATCAGTTCTCATAAGATGATACGCACCTAAGGAAGAGGCAGCTAGTATTCCTCCTACAGTTACAGAAATGAGGACGATCTCATCAGGTGTCCAATTTTTATTTAGTAATTCTTGCATTTCTAGCTCCTTCTATATTTTAGTTTTTTTAATTGGATGTCTTATTACAGTTTTTAATTTACTAATATCACACCTTCGCGGATAACTTAAATATATTTCGTGGTGATATCTCACATTCGTTACATCCAGTTCATAACCGTTCTCTTTCATATAGTCATGCATAAGGGCCATAGTCGCCGGTTCGTCGTCATATGAGCCTATGTGCATACATTGCACACATATTCCTTCATCATACGTGAAAAATTCGACTTTAGAAAAATCGCGTTTCTTTTTCTGGGTAGCTTCTTCGATAGCCCAGTCAAAATCACTCTTCGTCACGAAGTCCGGCAACCGTATGACGGATATGAAGTTCATCGAATCTTTATCGTCGTAATCGATAGCTCCATTCTTGCCTTCTTGCCACCAAAATCCTTCCAAAGGTGGAACGACATATTCGAAATAACCCTCTATTTTGTAAGGGGTCTTATAACTCATCTTTATCGTAAATGCTATGCTATATAAGAGTTCTATCGATTTCTTATACTCACCCATTTCGTCATTAGGATTCCCCTTCCCTCGCACGGCAATGTAATTCATTTTGGGTACTTCCACTATGCTAGGTTTATTCTTGGGCATATAAAATTCTTTGTATTCTTTTTTAAAATCGAAAGCCATCGGCTGTTCCTTCTTTCTATATTCTTTTTTTTTCTAAATCCATTATAGCACCATATTTCATATTCGTGTATTTAAAAACGGCTAAGGGTAGCCGATTAATTTTCTAATAAAGTATGAAGAATATATGTAAAAAGCGGGAAATCTACCTTATTCGACCTCGTTTTTACTCGAAGGCTTTCGGATACCGGACGAGAACCGCCAGTTGATTGTGTTACCCGAGCTTGTAGTGATTTCCTGAGCTTCCATCTCCACCAACAATGACGACATCAGATGCAAGAAATACTGTCGGGCGGACTGCAATAGTGTTGGTCACACCATAGCCGTTTATCACACGGCCGCTCGAGTCCACGAAGAAAACACAATTATACTCATAGCCGGCATGCGGGGATAAAAACCATTGTAAAGCTTCGCTTTTAAATAACCATCCGTTGGCTGGGGTTCCACTAGAACAATTATATCCGTTCGTATAACATGTATTATCTATTCCATTTGCATATGTATATATATAATCACTTGGATACATTAATCCCACTTTTTGAATTATACTTGTAGTTCTTGAGTTTTTATAGGTTGCCGTCCCTCTCTCAAATGCATAGTAATCTGGGCCGCCTAATTTTTCATATGCGATCGAACCTCCTAGGTACCATTTTACATTCGCGACTTGACTTCGTGCTGTTGCATTTAGTCCTTTGATTGTAGCCGTGCTCGTATAACTCCCTGTTTGATTATAATAATCGCCATTTAACAAAGTCTTTAGACTAGCTTTGCTCCATTCATTACTGCTTGAAGAATCCCATCTAAGATTTCCGATAGATTCATCGCGAATGATTTTCATCAGTTGCTGCTTTTCTCCACTTTCTGTCTCGACTGTGAACATACCTATTATTCTCCATGTCTCGTCATTAAAGTCGATGTAGTTATTTGGAGTATTTCCTATATAACGATAATCAGTCAAAGCCTCTGTTTGTTCTGTTGCTGGATGACTAAATGCGAACATCTCACCCTTATTGCCAGAATTATAATCTGTTATGCTTGAGTCATTAGATTTGGCTATTATAGTGTCGCCTCCACTACTCGATTTTTTCTCAAAATATAAATTACATTCTGATTTATTAGACGTACTCATGCTTATAGCTTTAGTCTCTGCATTTTGCGATAATGTCCCTCCATTAGTGCAAGTGCTTTTCTCTGTATTTAAAACGTATCCATCGGTTGGAAATTTGTTCGAAGAACTTAAAGTATACTCTCCATCGTCGCCTTCCAAGTAGACAGCTAAGACTTTTTTATTATTTATTGTAGTGAGTTTTTTTCCAAAACCGCTCTCACCTAATTTATAGCTAAAAGCCAAGCCTGCTACAAATAACCCCACAATTAATATTTTCTTCCCCGTTTTCTTTTTCATAGTTTCCTCATTTCTTTTAATCAAATAAAATAAACTAAATAATCCTCGCAATATCACTCTGCTAGACTACTCATACCACGATTATATAACTAAACAGCTATAAAAGTAAATATTTTTTTCGCTGTGAGCACATATTTTTGTTGCTGGATACCTATTATTTTAATCTTCTTTCGTATTATAAAATTACGGTGTTTTGCTCTATATGTCTGGTATTCTTATTAACCTCCGTATTTAGAGCCGTCGGGATCGTATATAGTATCGGAGGTAAATAATCTTCGAAAATGATATTTGGTATACTCGATGTCGAATTCTTTTTCGAAAAGATTATGGAATTTTTCTCCTGTGAGGTCGGATGAAAGTGTGCCATAGATCGGAAATTCAGATGCGAACAGTTCTCGCGTTGTCGTATACTTAGGATCTTCGATGTCGTGATCGTAATCGATTTCATATTCCAGTTTGTCATAATCGGTGAGGAGAAAGATGACGAGGGAATCGTAGAAAATTGCTTTTTTGATGTCGTTTAGATAACGAGGTTGAACAGAGTTTTCTGTATAGTAAAACACTATCTTTTTATTTGTATCGTCGACGTTATAGTTAAAAAAATTAAGAGGCATTTTTCGTATGATGCATGCGATATCTCCGGAACATTTTTGGAGTTCAGGAAGACTACTTTCCGGAGTGAACGGGACGGTCTTTAAAGTTTCTATAGTGTATTCTTTTTTGGCATCGAATATATTATATTGGTCATGACTTCGATCGTAATGAACGATATAATAATTGTAGAATGGTGTTTTATAATATAAGATATCGTCGTAAAGACCTGCAGTTTGGTAAGACCACATAGGAGTATCTAAATTGTGTGAAACTTTATAGTAATCGTAAGCGAATGAACTTCCGAGGATTAAAAAGGCAAAGATGAGTGAGATAAGAACATGATGCGCATTTTTAACACTTTTAAGAATTTTATTTAGGCCGACCGCGGCAAAGTAGATTCCTATTAGATAAATATAAGCCCGACCATGATTCTTGGTGTAATAGAAGATGCCCGAAAATATATCCAGGACAAGTCCGAATAAAAACATCAGAAGTCCTAAATATTTGTCTTTCTTGTCGATGATATTCTGTGAATAGTCGAGCGATATTTCTAAAGTTTTTTCTAGTTCTTCGTCGGTTTGTTTTACCGACAGTTCTCCATTTAAGAGTTCATTTAATGTTATATCTAAGACATTACATAATGGGCACAGAAGCGCGATATCTGGCATATTGCGGCCATTTTCCCAGTTACCTACTGTCCTATCGGATACACCTAACTTTTCAGCCAAGTCGGATTGAGTCATCTTTTTCATTTTGCAGCAATTCGATATGAGTTTGCCGATTTTTTCTTGATTCATAATTTTCTTCCTTTCATCGCTCTCATTCTATATCATTTATCGGCCAGTTTAACAGGAAATGTTTCGAGGTATACGAAAAAAAAGAATCAGATGATGTCTAATTTTGATGATTCATATGTGTACTCTCAAATTTATTAAAGTTTATCGCTCTGTATATTTTGCCAACTGCTTTTACTGCGGTAAAGTCATCCCTTGTTCGAGTTGCATATTTGGATCGACTGCCAAGTGAGCATTTAAATCGTCAATTAGGCTACATAACTCATCGTATTTGCGAGCGGTTTGCAGTTTGTTTGCGATAAAAGAAGCCTCGTCATGACTTTCTTCTATGACAGCATCTATTTTAGTCACATCGAAATCACTTTCTTGACATAAGTGCTTTAGTGCTTCTTCGGCATAGTCTATTGCAATTCTATTCAAATGCGCGACTTCTGCTTCACATCCGATGAACGGTGTATCTATAATTCTGTCTACACTTTCTAAAAGAGTCTTCATGTGAACATCCTCATTGCTACTCATTAAGTCATTAAATCCCATCAATCGTAATCTTTGTATGATCGTTTCTCTATTTAGAGGACAAACGTACTCAGATTTTAAACCGACTCCGGTTTCTTTAGAATAGATGTCGATCTCCAAATAAGCTAAAGCCAACAAATAATGATAAAAATCTATATTTCGTCTTTCTAAGACATCTTTAGTATAAGCAGTTTGTAGCTTTTCAATTTGGACAAGTAAATCGGCATAGTCTTCGCTCGAATGAGCATTCATATAATCGATGTCTTGCTTTATGAAATTATAAAATTCTTCGTGTTCGTAAGATGACTTATCCATGCCAGCATTTATATTCTCATCTAAACTATCGGTCAATTCATCGTATACACTTATGATATCTTTGCATGCTTTTATTTCTATATTGCGGTTTTTATTAAAGTGTTCCTGACAAATTGCACTTGTGATCGATACTCCCAATACAGCAATTATCAGATACAATGGAGAATGTATAAGTAAAGCGATTAAAGCTCCGTTGATACCACCTGTAAAGGCATTGATTTTCATATCCTTTTTATTTATTTCATTTTCTTCTTCAGAAATTTTCTTATATTTACAATCGATGAATTTTTCGCGGTTATTTTTTAAGAAGTCTAAAAAAAGTTTATCACTTTCTTTATCATAAAGTGTATCTGTTTTGCCATAGTCAAAGTAAACTTTTAGGGTATATTCACAATAAGAAAGTAACACATCATTATCATATAAATAATTACCTTTGCGAAGTTCTTCTCTACATCTCGCCTTTAAAAAGTCGAGTGCTTCTCTATGCCGTCTATATTCTTGATGTATATTGCATATGTCGGCATTTATTGTAGCCCATAAATAGGGAGCTAAGTTTAATCTAGCACTTCTAAGTATGTGAGCTCCATCATTTTTTTCGTGCCAGGTTATGTTTATGCCTTCTTGGTCAAACGTAAACTCATCAAAACTGATGATCCGTTTTTTTAAAAATTCAATTAAAGATTGAGTATCGGTAAAATCTAAACATGGACATCCGATTTCCCCTCGGTTACATACACAATCTATTCTTCCATCTTTGCTAAATGTCAAACTATATTTTTCCATCTAAAATGCCCTCTTTTTTCAAGAAGGTATTCTAACACATGTTTTTGTTTGTGTCAAAAATGACACACCGTATTTTTTAGATACATCGAAAACAGACAAGACAACTACCTAGGAATCGTCACATTCTATTTAAATACCTCATCGTATTCTTTTTTCCATTCGAATCCCCATAGTTCGTATTTTTCTTTTAAGACTTTTTTGATCTCTTTATAGAACGGAATAAGTCGAGGAAAATCTGAGATAGCCTTATCAGCATATGTAGCAAAAATTTCATGATTCATTATCGGCTTTTGCACCGTCAAAGGATGGATCACTCCTTCTAGTTTATCGCAAGCATTCACGAACTTTGCTTCTTCGGTGTCTTTTAGTGAGAACTCGTCAAAATAATCTTTGACTGGAGCATAGTATTTTTGCGATAATTCGGAAATCTTCATCTCTTCGTATTCTTTCTTGGCTTTTTTTACGTCGTCATTTGTGCATTCTTTGATATCGAAATCCTTATCCATATCCATTTCACAAAAATCGTGATAAAGAGCCAGTCTTATACACCTTTCATAATTTAATGTTAACTTTAACTCTTTATAAAAGTAGTCTACTATCTGTACTAGTTTAAACGTATGCTCAGCAGTCGACTCCCAAAAATCTGGGTTGTTGCCATACCTTTTGGTCTTTTGTAGATCGTTTATTTTCATCAAAAATTCTAAACTATTCGTCATCGTTACTCTCCTCATATCGATTGTACCAAAAATAGATAAATACGTAAAGATAATAGAACTTTAACCTTTAAGATGATACTTACTAGGAAGATATTCGAATCGTTTTTCACTGTGTTCTGCGATTTCTTTTATGTCCTTCGGTTTCAGTCCTAAAAGTAAGGGCTGTTTCTTTCTAGTTTGTAAAATGCCATTTACGTGGGCAAGAATATCTTCGACGATCGTAGAACCTTTAGCCGGTATTTCGGAGGCATCTCTCATTTCATATAGAGTTCTTCCTTGATTATAATAATATTTGGCTTGATCGATTGCCAGCTTAGAAAGTTCTATAACTAAATCTCTATAGGTAAAACTTATTCCTATTTTTCTAAAAGGGTCATCTAAATATACCGCATCGTAGAGATTGTCCATTTTTATTAAAGTAAGTACGGCTTCTTTAGCAGGTTTTTGCCATCCATAGAGTGACGACTTTATTGAACCTAAATCGCCCATCATAAAACTTTTGACCATCAATTTTTTACCTATGATATCCTCGATGAGCGTGGCGAGTTCTGACAATCTGGTATATCTGCCTTCTAAGCCGAAGTAACGAGCCAATAAAATATCTTTATAACCTTGGCTTAACCCATATCCTATATGGTTAATTTGTTCGGGCCAATAATTTTTATCATAGACAGTTCGTTCAAAGCCGGATGCGACCATCGTCCTGCTGTCGGTTTTCTGGAAAGTTCGCGTAGCGCTCATTTCGAGTAATGCTCGAAGTAGAGACTCTCTGATTCTATTAGGGTCGACAACCAAGTTTCCTTCTAAAGGATCGTAGAAGCCCTCTGTATTAGATATATAAACTATTCTAGTAAAATTTATTTTTCGATAAAACTCACTTAAATCTATTTCGTTTTTAATCATAGTTTCAGAGAATTCATCTACCGTTTTACTCACTTCTTTTTTCATTCCGGTTTTATTAACTTTAACTTTTAAATGTTCGTCTCTATTTGGAACACAATCGATGTAAACATTTTCTCTCGAATCCATCCTGTTGATAATTATCGCGCCAACTAACACGCTCATTTCTACTACAGTGCATACATATACTACACTAATCTCTCTTGGGCCCATTTAACCCCCTCCTTTAATAGTCATAATTTAAAATATATTTTTTTTATAATGAACAATTTAATGCCTTAGATTAACATTTTTTATTATTATCGTTCTGTGAAACAGGTCTCATGATATGCCGTGGACCTGGAGATACATTAGTATCGTCGGCGATGCCACATTTTCTAAAGTATTTTGCAAAATCGACTTGACGCACCCGCAATGTATCGAGGTCGACGACTAAGTCCAATCCTTTTTCATGTAAGTAACTTGCTATACCCCTTAAATCATCTGTTTCGCATCCAGGTATTACTTTACATTTTCTCAATTGTTCGACAATCATACTTCTAAACATTTGAACATTTACTTGTGTCGGAAGCTGTAAAGGCATAATATCTGGTAGCTCTTTTATAGTTTTATCTAGTTCGCTTTGTAAG
>CAZKKM010000012.1:22001-24146 GCA_964553435.1 uncultured Muribaculaceae bacterium
TACTTGGAGCAAATCCCCACATGAATTATATAGATCGAATTGTCTTGGATCATCGGCATTTCGAATTATTAAACTGTTTTTATCCTTATCAAAACTGTAACGATCGAACCGACCTCGTCTAATTATACCACCTCGCATTATGATAAAATTATCTAAAACAGCATAGTCATTATCTAGGTAGTAAAATTTATCTATCGGAATACCCTCGATTACACATCTATTAAATCGCCTATCGTAGACATCATAAAATCTCCGACCGGTTCTATCATCGATATCTCCCAATTTTATATAATACCTACCTGTCAGTCCACCGACAGGGAAAATGACTTCCTTGGGGATTAATTTTAAAATATCGTGTGTACACGTATAACGCACAATTCCATGTTTAATCGGACTTTCAGAAATGAAAAAGAGATCGTTTTCTTCAAAAGCTGGATACTCACCGGTATAAATCATACTGTGCTTATCGACCTTTTTTAGTTCATCTTCGATGATCATAGGGTGAAGTAATAGATATCTTTCCGGTTTGTATTCAGGATAGTCTTTATCTTGAAAATATTCGAGCACATCTCGTTCTGTATATATATGATAGTATTCTGGCATAAAACTCTCCTATGGGAAATATTCTATCATAAAAACGAATCAAATAAAATATTTGTACTCAATTTTTAGAAAAAAATCTTGTTTCTTATCAAGAAACAAGGTTCAATACTTTATTCAATTAACTTTGGTAGCAAATCCTAAAAATTCTAAGTTATAAAGGAGAATAAAAACAAATCATTACTCTTCTATTATTTTTATATCAGCTCCGACACAAGATAACTTATTTACAAGATCCTCGTATCCTCGAAGAATGTGATCTATATTCGATATTTTTGTAGTTCCTTCGGCAATCAACCCTGCAATTATGAGAGCAGCCCCTGCTCGCAAATCGCTGGCCGATACTTCACATCCTTTGAAATGTGTTTTACCTTCGATAATCGCACTCGCCGGCTTATAATCTATATTAGCACCCATCTTGATCAACTCGGGATAATGACCTCCTCGACTCTCATAAATTGTCTCTTCGAATTTTGATTGACCATCAGCTTGAGTTAACATGACAGCCATCGGTTGACCTAAATCGGTTGGAAAGCCGGGATAGACGAGTGTTTTGATATCTATTGCTTCTAATCTATCCACACGATTAAAAGTGACACAATCATCCTCAATTTTAAAATCGACCCCCATGTCGCGCATTTTCGATAGCAATATTTCTACGTGTTTGGGAATTATACCTGCGATTTTCAAATTTCTGCCTATCAATGCACCTATCATCATATAAGTTCCAGCTTCAATTCTGTCGGGAATAACTTCTATGACAGCCCCTGTTAACTTTTCGACACCCTCGATTTTGATTGTCCTCGTGCCGCCTCCTACGATTTTTGCACCCATGTTATTTAGCAAAGATATTATATTTATTATCTCTGGCTCTTTTGCGGCATTCTCTATGACTGTAACTCCGTCTGCCAAAACGGCAGCCATTAAAATATTTATGGTAGCTCCTACACTGGGAAAATCCAAAAGAATATCTGCTCCGTGCAAATGCTTTGCCGTCAAAGTGTATTTATCACCTTCGCGAATGACTGTTGCCCCCATTTTTCTAAACGATTTGATATGCAAATCTATCGGTCTTTTTCCGATTTTGCATCCTCCCGGAAAATTGATCACAACATGACGAAATCTTCCCAACAAAGCTCCCATAAAATAATATGAAGCCCGTAGCTTATCGGAAAGCTCTGCGGGTATCGGATTACTTCGTACATTGCTACCATCGATTATCATTTCTCCACTGCCGAACGTTATTTTTCCACCTAAAATCTCGATTATTTTTTTGAGATTCTTTGTATCACTCAATTCGGGAGTATTGTATATCGTCACTTTTTCTCCGGTCAATATGGCCGCCGGGATCAACGCAACGACACTGTTTTTGGCCCCACTAATGTTGATCGTACCACTTAGCTCTTTATTGCCGTTAATCACTATTTTTTTCATAACCATCACTATCTTAACTATATGTCATCTTGAATATAAAGTCAATCAAATTTTTCTTTTGAGTTTAGGTATTTTCACTAAAAGTAGAAGGAAAAGAGTAAACCAAGCTGA
>CAZKKM010000013.1:0-23372 GCA_964553435.1 uncultured Muribaculaceae bacterium
TTTAAGTCCTGTGCGTCTACCTATTCCGCCACATGGGCAAGGCACTGTCTTAATTCATAAGACTATTTGAGTATATAATATTTTATGCTATTTTGCAAGTATTTTTACATCTAAAACGTTCAAAAATTTGTGAACTTTTGGGAATGCATAAAAAAGACCTATTTCAGATCTTTGTTATCGGTCATATTTTTAGACAATGTTTCGTATAAACCATTTTCTTTTTGATAGAGTTCGGTGAGGTATGAGGATACAGTCTCGCTTGCCACTTCACTGAAGAATTCAGGATGAACGCGAAGATAGACGTTTTCATAAGTATTTCCTAATTTCAATAAATCGTCGACTTTTATTCCTTCGCCTGTCACGGTTATCTTAACAAAATCTTTTCCTAATTCTTCGATGATCGTCTTATTGTATGTGGAATATCTTTCATCCAAAGGTAAAAGATAGATGATACGACCGGCAGGTACAACAGTATTTTTAGATTGCTCTCCGATTATTCTTTTGACAGTCATCTCTTCGATAACCGAATTATATTTTTCGTGAAATTCTGCTGGTAGAGTAGTGACATCGAAATAAATGTCTCGCTTTCTTTGTACACCAGAGCTGAGTTTTAGAACTCCGTCTTCGACTTTAGTGTACACAGGTAAAGAATATATGTCTTTTATATCCTTTAAAATTTCGCCTTTCATTTTAGAAGCTGGAATGAGAGCGACAAACCGAACGGCAGGGGGTTCATCAGTAGGAAGAGGAGCTTCTTTTTTTAAGCCACTTCTTTCAAAAAGGCCGTTTTCTTTTTGATAGAGTTCGATCAGGTCGAAAGAAATCGCTTTCTGTGTCGATGGCTCGAGAGATTCCGGTTCGATGCGCAAGTACAGATGATTTGTACCTTTTGATGAGATGACTTCTTCAATTCTTATGCCTTCTTCGGTAGAAGTCAATTCGACATAATCGTCACCCAATTCATCGATCATGGATTTTCCGAGGTTGGCATATTTTCCATTTAAAGGAAGAACGTAGGTAATGCGTCCGGCGGGGTCGGAAATTTCTCTTTCTGGTTCATCGATTATCGTATCGACGACGACCTCCATTATTTTAGAAGCATATAGTTTGTGAAATTGTGGCGATAAACTCGTGACATCGAAATATAAATTGTCGTCCAAACGAGTTTTGCTCATCGTACCAGAACTCAATTTGAGAACACCTTCGGAAACAATTCTATATATAGGTAGTGCATAGACGTCATCGACAAATCTCAACATTTCACCTTTCAATTCGGTAGCTTTCATGAGCGCTACAAATCTTACAACCTTATTTTCATTCTCTATAGATGAAGTATTATTCATATTCATTTCTCCTTTAATGCCCTTATGATAACATAAGAGGTTAAAAAATCCTAAAAAAAGCCACTCGTTTTACATTTGCACTGTAAACCTTCGACTTTTTGAAAAATTGGTCTTGCAATTCATAAAATTATATGATAGTGGTTCATACAAATTTCACAAATGTGCTATAATATCTTTAATATGTCTATTTAAAGGAAGTGGAGAAAATGAAAATTTTGATCGTCGATGACGAGGTTTTGATAAGGACTGTCATTAGAGAATATGCCGAGCTCGAAAATTATGAAGTCGATGAGGCAGAAGACGGACAAGAGGCTATTGCGAAGTGTCGAGAAAAAAATTACGACTTGATCATAATGGACATCATGATGCCGAAGTTGGACGGATATCAGGCCGTGAAAGAAATCAAAAAGGATAAAAATGTACCTGTTTTGATGTTGAGCGCTCGAGGAGAAGAATACGACAAACTTTTGGGATTCGATCTAGGAATAGACGATTACGTTCAAAAGCCGTTTAGTCCAAAAGAATTGATGGCAAGAATTAAGGCCATTTTGAAAAGAGTCAACAAAGTTACACAAAAATATACGATAGATACTCTCGTCATAGATGACAGTGCTCGAGAAGTTTCGATAGATGGAGAAAAGACTTTGCTCACACTCAAAGAATACGAATTGTTGAAGTATCTCGTCGAAAATGTCAACATAGCCGTTTCGAGGGAACAATTGCTAACCAACATTTGGGGATACGATTTTTATGGAGATGATCGAACAGTCGATACGCATATCAAGACTTTGAGAAGTAAAATAGGAAAATACAAAGATAATATAGTCACCTTAAGAGGGGTAGGTTACAAATTTGAATACAAAGAATAAGAAACTCTCTTTCAGTTTCAAGACGACGGCGACCATAGCTCTATACAGTGTTTTCATTTTGATGTTATTATATTTATTTCAAAATCTCTATTTGAACTATTTCTATGAGGTTTACAAAATAGACGAAGTGGAGAGGATCGCCAAAACCTTACAGTCCGGAGTCGACAATTTGGATTCATATTTTAAAAAGGTCGTGAGTGAATCGGACGTATGTATCGAGTTCGTAACCCCAACAGTCAGTGTACCGTACAATCAAGATATGAAAGGGTGCCTTTTTAAAAATCCGAGCAATAAGATAACCAGTCTCATGGATAGAATGTTCGTAAGTGACGATGAGAGCATGTTTTTCAAGATAACGAGTCCATTATACAATACGAAGAGTTTTCTTTACGGGTTACGTTTGGGCAACGAATATGTGTTCATAAACAGTCAATTGGAATCGTTGGATACGACGAACAAGGTCTTGAAAAAACAAGTAATATATCTGTTGTTCGTAGTTCTCGTTTTATCCTTGATCATCGGGTATTTCGTTTCTCATTCTATCACCAAACCAATTTTTGAAATAACAAAAAAGGCCAAAAAGATGGGCAAGGGCGATTTGAGTGTCAAATTCGAGCCGAGCGAAATAAGCGAAATCGACGAGTTATCCGAAACTCTAAACTACGCGATGAGTGAGATGGTCAAGACCGATGATTATAGACGCGACTTGATGGCGAATGTCGGACACGATTTGAAGACACCTTTGACACTCATCAAGTCATATGCAGAGATGGTGAGAGATATTTCTTATAAGGATGAGGAAAAGAGAACGGAACATCTCAATGTAATCATAAACGAGTCCGATCGTCTCAATGCTTTGGTCAACGATATCATCTCTTTATCAAAGCTGGAGGCATCGGCGGAAGTCTTGAATATAGAAAAATACGATTTGGTTAGAGAGATAAAAGAAGTCATAAGAAAATTCAATATTTTGGAAATTACCGAAAATTACAATTTCATCTATACGGGTCCCGAAACAGCAGAAATAAATGCCGATAAAAATAAGATAAATCAAGTCATTTACAATCTATTGAACAATGCCGTCAATTATACGGGCGACGACCAAACCGTATATATAAATGTATCGGAAAACAAAACAGGGTATCAAATAGAGATAATCGACACGGGTAAGGGAATCGATGATGAGACGATCAAGCATGTGTGGAATAGATATTATAAGACCGACAAGAAACACAAACGCAACAAAGTGGGAACCGGTCTCGGATTGTCCATCGTTCGTGAGATATTAGAAGCACACGGTTTCTCTTATGGTGTGAAGAGTACGATCGGTAAAGGTACGAACTTCTTTTTCACAGTCAAAAAGAAAAGATGAACTTTATTACTTTTTTATGACAAGAATGACAGTTTTTGAGCAATGTGTGTCCAATTTAAAAAATTGGGCATTTTTTTGTTGCAATTTTGAAATATCTTTGCTAAACTTGTTATAGTAAAGGAGGATTACATTATGGAAAAAGAAAAAGGAGACGGCAATACAATACTTTTAACTGTCATTGGAGTTGCAACTTTGTTGGTTGCTTTGGTAGGTGCGACATTCGCATACTTCTCAACTCAAATAACTAACGAGGCAAATCAAAGTATGGGTATTACTACAGCTGCTCCTGTTGGTCTTCAATATCTTGGTCAAAAGTTCGAGTTAGCGAACATAATTCCGGGAACTCAGAATACCGATGAGCAAGGAACGTTCACTGTCGAAAACCCTTCGACAAGTACGGTCGATCAGAAGTACGATTTGAAATTGGTTATCGATCAAAATACTTTGAATAATGCAGATGGAGACGGTCAATTACTTCTCACTATCACATCAGCTGATGCTACTGTAACAGCAACTGGTGCGAATGTAAAGGCTGTGACTAACGGTATCGAAATCGATTTAACGAACGGTACACCTATCACCGTCGAAGGTGCTAAGGGTACACTTGGCGAAGCAGCAAAAGAATACGTCATCGTAAAAGACCAAAGAATTGCAATTGGTGCTACTCAAACTTATAAGATGATTCTCAATTTTGTAAACTTTGAAGATGCGACTCAAGATCATAACCAAGGTAAAGCATTCAAAGCACACATCGATTTAGTAAATCCAGTCAGTGTAAAATAGTCAAAAAAAACGGAGCATTTGCTTCTTTTTTTGTTTTGTGGTATAATAGTGACACTTATTTAAAAAAAGGGGGATTTTTTATGAGTAAAGTTTGTGCCGAGTGCAGGCATTTCGATTTGGATCACATGAATGATAAGTACATAGCGAAGTGCGAGGGTAAATGGGAGTGTCCTTTGGTAATCGCCGATGACGTTCAAGCGGAAACTTGTCGTGATTTTGGTGAGCGCAGATACGATGTTTATAAAGCTCGAAAGGCTATCGAGGATGCACAAGAATATAGAAGAAAAAACAGCGGGTATTCTTCTCCCGGATGCTATTTGACGACGGCGGTAGTCGAGATTTTGAAGAAAAAAGATGATTGTACACTTCTCGAAGTTTTACGTTTTTTAAGAGGATATTATTTGCAAGGGAATGCTCAGTATAAAGAGATTTTGATGCAATACGATGTCGTCGGGCCTGTACTTGCAGAGGCATTGAGAAATGATTATGATCGTGTATCCATAGCTTTAGATTTGTTGGAAATTCTCGAAAAAATTCGCATGCTCGTGGCTTGTGAAGAAATCGAAGAGGCTATTGTTCGATATAAGGAAATGACAGAAAGTCTCATGAGAAGATATGGAGTTGGCTACGTAATAGGTGAAAAAGCAAAAGATAATTACGATCAACGCAACGGAGGACATGGCAGTTTCGTCATGAAGAGGATTAGTTGATCTTCTTTTTTAATCTCAAGAAAGTCTTCGGCCGGTTTGCATAAAATACGATTATAGGGAGTTAAAAAGATGGAAAAATTTGTGAAAATAAAAGTGGCGAGTATCTTAGGTATAATTGGGAACCTCTTTTTATTCGTCATAAAAGGCATAATAGGATACGTGACGAACAGTAAAGCAATGATCGTGGATGCAGCAAACAGCCTTACGGACATCATTTCTTCGATAATGACTTTTATCGGAAATCGAATTGCGAGTAGGCCTAGAGATGACGATCATAACTTAGGTCATGGTAAAGCGGAATACATTTATTCGATGATAATCAGCATCATAATGTTTTTGCTCGCATGTACATTGCTTTTCGATTCGGTCAAATCTTTAATAATACGGGATGAATACAATTATTCAATCATGTTGATAGTCGTCTGCGTGATCACAATAGCAATTAAACTTGGTCTATATTTCTATACCATAAAAATAGCGCGAACTTATGAGAACTTGCTCATAAAAGCTAATGCGATAGATCATCGAAACGACTGTGTAATAACATTTTTTAACATGATTGCTGCCATTTTATCTTCGAAAGGCTTTTACTTCTTCGATGGAATGATCGGCATCACAATATCGTGTTGGATTTTGTTTTCGGCCATCGACATTTTCAAGAAGAGTTACAATGTTCTCATGGATAAAGCTATCGACGATGAGACTAAAAAAGAAGTGTTAAATATAATAAAATCTTACGATGAAATATTGGGAATAGATCATTTCAATTCGACTCCGATAGGATATCAGTATCAAATATCTTTTACTATTTTTGTAGATGGAAAGATGTCTACTTTCGACAGTCATGCCATTGCCGATGAGCTCGAAGATGAAATAGGAGAAAGTATTCCCGAGATCTATTTGACAGTAATTCATGTCAACCCCAAAGAAGTGAAAAAATTTGGTAGAGGAAAGAAAAATAATAAAAAGTAAGAGGATGCTCGATCACCGACGAGTTCCTCTTTTTAAGTTTCTCTGTTTTACGATCGAGTGTAAAGGAGACAATTTACTTGTAATTTGTCTGGTGTTCTAGTATAATTGAGAGTATAAAATTGGAGTGTGCACTGTGAGGAAAATAATAGCGAGTCTCGATATAGGTAGTGATAATATAAAACTAGTAGTCGGCGAATCATTTGAAAATCGTCTTCACATTTTAGGTGCGTCAAAAGTTCCGACAAAAGGCCTCGAGAGGGGACGACTCGTCGATGAAGAAGCTCTCGTTACAGAAATAAGAAAAGCTGTCGATGAGATATCGGAAACTTTGGGTGTCAGTGTGACAAAGTGTGTACTCACCATCGGTATGCAGAAGGTGAGAATAATTAAAGCTGCAAGTGCTGTCAAAATCAAGAACGAAATGCATCAAATTACGACGGCGGATGTACAAAATGTCATGGCGAAATGCGCCGACGGAAAAGTTCCAGATGAATATTGTCTCGTCAGTGTCTTGCCGGTCGAATTCACTGTCGATGGAGATATCGTAACAAAACATCCAGTCGGAACAGAAAGTGAGAATCTTGGACTCAAGGCGGTCATCGTATCTTCTCCAAAGGATCATGTCAGCGATATGTTGAATATCGTCAACAAAGCTGGACTCAAAGTTTTAGATGTCGTTCCAAGCTCAGTTTGCGATTATTATGCCTATAGAAGTCAGAAAACCGATAAAAGTTCTGGGGTAATCATTAATTTGGGTTCCGAGTATAGTACGGTTTCACTTTTCGAAGAAGGTATGCTTGCTGGTGCCAACACATTTAAAAACGGTGGGCAGAATGTCATAAACGATATAAGTTTCGTCTGTAAAATCGACGAATCGGATGCGAGAGCCATATATACAGATATTGTCTTAGCTTCGACGAAATTAGCAAATCCCAATGAATATCGCCTGGTAACCAATTACGAAGGACATGAAGTGAGATTGAATCAGTACGAAATGAGCGAAATTGCTTCGAGTCGAATCGTAGATATACTAAATTTAGCAAAAAAACAAATAAACATCTTAACAAAAAGAGAAATTAGTTATATAATTGTTACAGGAGGTTTGTCTGAGCTTCGCGATTTCAATTATTGTTTAGATGCTGAGTTTGGCAAAAATGCCACTTTGGGACGTCTGAATTTGATCGGAGCGAGAGACAACTCATATTCCGGGGCTGTCGGAGCCATCATGCTCTTCGAAGAAAGAATGGAAATACGTGGCAAGATCGTCTCAATTTTCTCAAATGAAGACTTGGAGGATATGAAGACGGGCGGCAAAGAATCGAGTACAAACAACAATTCCTTACTCGGTAAGGTGTTCGGATATTTTTTTGATAATTAGTCAGGAGATGAATTTATGAACGGATTAGAAATGGACCAGATAGCAAAGATTAAAGTAATCGGTGTCGGCGGAGGTGGATGTAATGCCGTCAACCGCATGATTGAGTCCGGAGTTAGAGGTGTGGATTTCATCGTAGCCAATACAGATTTGCAAGTTCTCAACAGTAGCAAAGCTCCAGTTAAATTGCAAATCGGTTCGACCATAACTAACGGCTTGGGCGCAGGTGCCAAACCAGAGGTAGGTAAAGAAGCGGCTTTAGAATCGAAAACCGAGATAGAAGAAGCTTTGAAAGGCGCCGATATGGTGTTCGTCACCTGTGGAATGGGCGGCGGGACCGGAACGGGTGGAGCACCTGTCATAGCTGAGATAGCTCAGAGTTTAGGTGCATTGACCGTCGGTATCGTAACCAAGCCTTTCCGATTTGAAGGTAAAAGGAGAATGGAACAAGCATTGCATGGAGTTGAAGAACTCAAAAAGAATGTCGATACTTTGATCGTAATTCCTAACGACAGACTTCGCGATATTATCGATAAATCGACACCTATTTCAGAAGCTTTCAAAGAGGTCGATAACATTTTACACAGAGGTGTTCAATCTATAAGTGATCTGATAGCAGTTACGGGATTAGTAAACTTGGATTTTGCAGATGTAAAAGCGGTCATGGAGAAAAGAGGAAATGCTCTCATCGGTATCGGTCTCGGTGTAGGAGAGAACAGAGCGGTCGAAGCTGCCAAACATGCTGTTTCTAGCCCTCTTCTCGAGACGAGTATTCAAGGCGCTACCGATGCCATCATCAACATAACAGGTGGCAAATCGTTGACATTGTTCGAAGCTGAAGATGCTGCAGAAGTCGTAAGAGAGGCTGCGAATACCGATATAAATACGATATTCGGAGCAGTCATCAATGAAAATTTGAATGACGAGGTAGTTGTCACAGTTATCGCGACAGGTTTCGATGATGATGCAATAAATTCTAGTGGCGATTATATTCCAAAAGAAGATAGAAAGCCAGCTAGCGAGCCCGATGATTATGATTTACCACCGTTCTTGAGAGATAGAGATTATGAGTAGCGAAAGCTGCTTTTCTTTTTCTTTACAGTGCGAATTTGACTTTGAAGTAAGAAGTGTGTTATTCTTTTTATATATGAGGAAATAGATTATGAAAAAAAATATATTTATGAGGATGGCGATGATTCTCGTCGTCGCAATGGCAATCGTCATTCTCGTCAGGGCGAATGTGACTTTTTCGAAAGAACCTACAATAAATAAAGATGGAAATGTAGTCGATAAGATTCTCGAAGTCAACTCCGAACTAGTAAAAAATATCTATGCTAAACTGACTCTTTTGGATGATGTTCTAACAAGCGATAATTACAAGTATGCCTATTTTAAGATGAAGGAAAATGAGAGAGAAAAGACTTTAAGTGACGAGGAAAAGCTTTATGCTGTTGTAGAAAATTTATATGAGTCCGGCAAATTGGAAATAGAAGAAGAAAATGGCAAAGAAGTGACGACTGTCAAAGCAGACAGACTCATAGATGAGGCAAATGAAATGTTCAAAGGAGATAACTTGGATGTAAAAAATATCTATTTTGTTCCATCTTTGAAGTGCGGAATAACCGATGTCTTGTTTACAGGTGATGAATATAAATTTACTTTTGAAAGGTGCAATGAATATAGGGATATATCACAAAATAATATCGTCAGTGCACGCAAAGGGGGAAATTATGTCGTTCTTAGGATCAAGTCTTTTTATGCAAAATATGAAAAGAAGAATAAGAAGGATAAGCTCGGCTATTATGTGATCAAAAATTACAATTCCGATGAGGAAATAGTCAAATTGCCTGAAAAAGAAGTTGCCGAAAGGATACCTGCTATTGCGGAAACTTATGCGATCGATGATTACGATTTTTACTTTGAACTCAGGGGTGACAATTATTATTTAGATAAAATATCGAAAGTTGAAGTTCAGTAGTTTTATATTTTTACCATACAAAAAGAAGTCTTGTAAACTTCTTTTTGCGTGTCGTCAATTCATGTGAATTTCGAATACATTTTTGTTTGCGAGTAAGCGCTCATCCTTAGGGTGGTGCTCGAGAGCTTTATCGACAAATTCCAAAGCTTTTGCACGATTGCCTTTATGATAATAAGCTATCGATAGCATGTCTTCTACTGTTCCGTCAAAACTGAAAATTTCGTTTATATAACTTTTTGGATGTTCGGTTATTTCCAGCGCTTTTTCTGCATATTTTATGACGTCGTCCCATTCTTCGAGATTATACGAGAGCAGTGCTCTTTCGACGAGAGGATCACGTAGCGAAGGTGCTTCATCGATAGCTTTATCGAGCCACATCTTTGCTTCATCATATCTTTTGAGATTTTTATAACATCTCGCAATGAATCTCATGGATGCACAGCGCTCGTCTTTCCATGTTGCACTTGGTAAGGCGAGGTGTGATATCAAGGTATCTATCGCTTCGTTCCATTTGCCATAATACATGTATTCGCGTCCAAGATAGTGGACATTTCTGTCATCTTGTGGATTTTCACGTACAGATAGTTCTAAAAGTGGCAGATAACCGGTACGCGGTTTTTCTTTGTCCGGATAGTGATTTACTGTGATATCGTTTGTCGTGATAAAGTGTTCCTCTTTATCATACGATAATACTTCGTGAACGGGATGAATCCACTTGTATCCCTTTTTAATATGTATTTTTTCTATATAGAAATTTACGAGCGGATTGCCATCGTCATCCAAAAGCCAATTGTAGTTATAACGTAGTCTTGTAGTATCTTTTTGCCAAACGTTTTCCAATTTTTTTCGCCAATCAGATTCCAATATTTCGTCTAAATCTGTGCATACACATATTTCAGTATCATCTGGTACCAAAGCCAATGATGCGTTTCTTGCTACATCGAATCTCCAGGGGTCGAATTTTTGTATTGTTACATGTGCACCGCGATTTTTTAGTTTTTCCACAGTGTCGTCTGTAGAACCTGTGTCTAAAACATAAACCTCATCTGCTTCTTTCATAGAGTCCATCCATCTATCTACAAACTTTTCTTCGTTTTTAGATATAGCATATACTACGATTTTGTATTTATTCATAAACTTATTCTCCTGCTGGTCCTGTTGGTCCGGTTGGTCCAGTCGGTCCAGTAGGTCCCGTAGCACCAGTGATACCTGTTATTCCGGCTGGCCCTGTTGGTCCGGTTTCGCCGGCAGGTCCCGTCGGTCCAGTTGGTCCCGTAGCGCCAGTGATACCCGTTATTCCGGCTGGTCCTGTTGGTCCTGTTTCGCCTGCAGGCCCTGTTGGTCCTGTAGGTCCCGTGGCACCAGTGATACCCGTTATTCCGGCTGGTCCGGTTGGTCCAGTTGCTCCTGCCGGTCCTGTTGGTCCTTGAGGTCCCGTGGCACCAGTGATACCCGTTATTCCGGCTGGTCCAGTTGGTCCAGTTGCTCCTGCCGGTCCTGTTGGTCCTTGAGGTCCCGTAGCACCAGTTATACCAGTCAATCCGATTGGTCCAGTTGGTCCAGTTGCTCCTGCTGGTCCAGTTGGTCCTTGAGGTCCCGTAGCACCAGTGATACCCGTTATTCCGGCTGGTCCTGTTGGTCCAGTTGCTCCTGCCGGTCCTGTTGGTCCTTGAGGTCCCGTGGCACCTGTGATACCTGTTATTCCGGCTGGTCCAGTTGGTCCAGTTGCTCCCGCAGGTCCTGTGGCACCTGTTGGTCCCGTGGCACCAGTGATACCCGTTATTCCAGCTGGTCCTGTTGGTCCAGTTGCTCCCGCAGGTCCCGTGGCACCTGTTGGTCCCGTAGCACCAGTTATGCCAGTCAATCCGATTGGTCCTGTTGGTCCCGTGGCACCAGTGATACCGGTCAATCCGATTGGCCCAGTAGGCCCAGTTGCACCCATAGGTCCGGTTGGGCCTGTTGCACCTATAGAACCTGTTGGTCCTGTAGAACCTTGAGGGATGGTGAGATTCAAAATGAAATTAGGTGCAAGACCAGTAATCGATGCTGCAGCACTAGAGCCTGGAGCACCAGTGGTGACGGTCCCAATAGCTAGTGTCACTGCGGGAGTTGCACCAGTTGGTCCCGTTGGTCCCGTAGCACCAGTTGGTCCAGTAGGTCCGGTTGGTCCCGTTGGGCCACCTGCAGGTCCTGTAGGCCCCGTCGGTCCTAAGCATTTGATCACTTTTATGTTTGGAAATTGGTTTGGACAAAATCCGTTATTCATATTTTTAACTCCTTTCGTAATATCATATGCACTCTCAACTTTGAAGAAGAAGTGATAAAACCCATTAAAAACGAACAATTTTTAGTTAATTTGATGACAAGAAGAATCTTTTTGCGAGAGGGACTCTTTACAACTTTGTAAATTTTCTATATAATTACATTATAGATCATGAGGGTTGCAGAATGGGTAACAAGAAAGTTTTTAAAAACATCAATATAATCAGAGTCGTCGCATGTATTGCGATACTTTTATATCATTTGGGTATACTCAAAGGAGGATATTTAGCTGTCTGTGTTTTCTTTGTATTGACGGGATATTTATCATGTATATCAGCTTTTCGAAAAGAGAAATTTTCTTTTTGGGAATATTATAAAAAACGAATATTAAAAATTTATGTTCCTCTTTTATTAATCGTCTTTTTAAGTGTCTTTGCAGTATCACAATTTACGAATATAACATGGCTGAATCTCAAGCCGGAGACAACTTCGGTGTTACTTGGATACAATAACTATTGGCAATTGGGGGCAAATTTGGATTATTTTGCTCGTCATGTCAATTCGCCATTCATGCATCTGTGGTATATTGCCATTTTATTGCAATTCGAAATTATCTTTCCTTTCATATTCATGTTTTTAAAAAAAATGGGGGATAAAGTTCACAAAAGTTTGCCAATCATCTTTGCGATCATTTTAGGAATCGGAAGTGCAGTCTATTTCTGTCACCTCGAAACTACAGGAAACATGATGGTGACATATTACGATTCTTTGGCTAGAGCATTTTCTTTGCTGTTCGGTCTCGCCTTGGGGTTCATTCATTCATATCATGGACCGATTGTTTCCAAATGGATAAGAGAAAAATGTGTGATGAGAAATATCATATTTTTGATATATTTGGTCATATGTAGTTGGGCTTTCTATTTTGTAGAAGCAGATTCACCATATTTTGTTTGTGCTATGCTCGGGATCACTTTTGTCGGCATGCGATTAATCGACTATGCTACTTTGGAAGTAAAAGAAGAATCGAATATCTTCGATAAAATCGTAAAATACATCGGAGATATCAGTTATTTTGTTTATCTCGTTCAATATCCGATCATCTTTCTCTTCGAATATGTCGAGTTGGCGGAAGGTATCAAAATCTTCTTTAGTGTCGTCGCGATAGTCTTTGTGTCAATCATTTTATATTTGTCTTTGGGATTTGGGGCAAAAAGGAGATGGCGAGGGGTTAAATATTTTCTACTATTACTCATCTTACATCCCGTCACTTTCGGTGTGTATACCTACATCATCGCGGAAGATCATACTGAAGAAATGAAAGAACTCGAAAACCAGCTGGCCATAAATGAAAAGATGATCGAGGCCAAACAAGATGAATATGCATTGCGAAGAGAAGAAGAGGAGAAAAATTGGGCGGCCATTCTCGACGATTTACAAAACGGCGAAGAAAAGATCGCGGACGCGGTTGCAAATTTGTCGGTCGTCGGAGTCGGAGATTCGGTCATGCTGGGCGCGACAGATGATCTATATAAGCAATTTAAAAACGGATATTTCGATGCAAAAGTATCGCGGAGTACGTGGGCTGCAAAAGATATCATCAAAAACTTGAAGGAGTCCGATATGCTCGGCGAAACGATCGTCTTGAATCTCGGGGCAAATGGGGATTGCAGTACGACTTGTAAAGAGGAAATAATTGCGATGTGCGATGGGCATCAAATTTTCTGGCTCACAGTTACGAACGATGCGGATGTTCATGTCAACGATAAATTAAAAGAACTTGCTTTTGAACATGATAATTTACACATTATAGATTGGAATAGCATTTCTAAGAATAAGAAAGAATACTTTTACGCGGACGGAATTCATCTGACACCGAAAGGACGTATTGCTTATACACAAGCTATATACGATGGTATATACGATCATTATTTCAAAGAATACGAGAAGAAGAAGCAAGAAGTGCTCGACAAACATGAACAGGATCTAAAGAACAAGGTATCATTTTACGGAAACGATGTTTTGATAAATTCTTTTGATGAGGTCAAGAGCGAATTCAAAGATGCGCAGTTCAAGATAGATAAAGAATACGATTATGATAAACTAAAAAGTCAACTAAAGAAGGCAATAGAGGATGGAACTCTCAATTATAATGTCGTTTTAGCTTTCGATAAGACAGCCAACCTGAAGAGCGATGATTATTTGGCTATTTTGAAACTGTTGAACAAACATCGGATATATCTTTTAGCTGTGGATAAAGGAACTTCCGAAATGTTCGAATCTTTTGCTTCACAGAATGTAGCAGTGATCGATTTCTATTCGGAAATAGAAAAAAACGAAGGCTATCTGATGGTCGATGGAATACATCTTTCTAAAGAAGGAAATGTGGCACTTTCGAAGTTGTTCAAGAAAGAGTTGAAGTGAAGTGATAGAATTAATAATAGCTTTGATAGGTGCATTCTTCTTCTATGGAATATGCAATAGGACCGGTGATTCTTCACATAGAAAAGGTGGAGGTCTCAGCGATTTTGAGAAGTACGACAGTTTCAATAAATGGAACAAAAAGAAATGAAGAATTGGCAAGACCGGTTCTTTTTCTTTTGGGGTTGTTGACATTTGCTTTAAAAATTTGGTACACTTGAGATGTCAATTCTATGAGATAACAGAAAGGAAAAATGAAAATAAGTATATGGCAGTATATGTAAATTCAAGATTAATAAAAAGTGCGGTTGCCATTGGTCTTGCTGTGACTTTGGTGAAAACTTTAGATCAAAAGACAAAATCGATCGAGAAGCAACTGGTAAAACTTTCTTATGTATCTCAGGTGATGGAAGATTCAGTCGACTACGTGCGTGATGTCGATATGGATAAATCACAAAATTCTTCGATAAAGGCGCTCTTCTGTGTCGGGGAGATACCGCAATTTTATAAAGAGCAATTGCTGGCGCAAGGATATTCCATAGAATCGAGGCTGGACGAAATAGATAAGCTGACTTTGGAAATCGTCGAGGATGAGGCGATGTACTGGTTGAGTTTTTGTTCCAATATACAAACACTCGAATTGAACTTCAAGGAAACTCCTTGTGAGAACGGTTGGATATTTGTGCAAGACTTTGTCAACTTGCACAATTTGATCGTAAGAAGTGTCGAGACAAATTACTACGAAAGAGTAGAAGATTGGGAAAAAGCAAAAAGCGAAGTGAATGAAGTATGCAGATTTGGTAGCATGATCGATGCCGGCTACGACGATGTGAAAAAGTGCTATTTTGTCACATCACTTTCAGAGGCAAACTTGGACGTCATGAGCGAATTGCTCGAAAGATGTCCGAACGTCAAAAATTTGTATGTCTATGCTCTTCCTTATAGGACGACAACGAGTCTATCTTGGATGAAAGTTGCCAAAAGTCTCGAGGATATCTATATAAAAGTCTACTTTCAAAACGATTGGGATTTGACAAGGCAAGCAACCGTATTCGACGAATTGAAAGAATTGAAAGTTATCAGGATAAGGAACAATACTCCTTCGATGAGTCCAGAAGATATGAGGTTCATGAGAGAGGTTTTATGTAAATTGGATGTTCCTTCGATCAATTATTCTGGGCTTTATTCCAACAGCTTTCATTTTACTTGTGAAGAAGGCAAGAAAATTTTGAGTATAGGCTTGGCCGATAAGTTGGATTATGGTCAACTTTGTACATTCGATGAAATCGATTTTGGTCGTTCAGGGATCTATTATGCAGGAGTGTTCATGAGTGAAGAAGACTACGATTTTTTGAAAGCATCCGGTTTGAATATAACCTTCGGTGATGGATACTCGGAAGAAGATTTCAAAAGCATTGCAAGACAAATCGATAATATGTATAGAAGTATCGATTTCCCGGTCGATGCAAGTGAGCAAATACGTTTAAATTGTATTCTCAAATACATCTTTGAAACTTATCATTATGGCCCAGTTGAAGGCATAGACATAGAAAAAAGATACTATAAAGATGGACCGTTGTATGGTGGTTTAGTTGGGAAGAAAATAGTCTGTGGCAATTATGCGACCATATTGAATGCTCTTTTAAAACGCGCAGGCATCGAGTCTTATTATGTGAGAAACTCAAAGCATGCCTGGGTTCTCGCTCGCATCGACGGGACATATTATTATGTAGATGTTACGTATATGGATTCCGTTTATGATGATTGTGTAAAAAAGGGAGAAAATCGAAATGTTGCTTTCACAAAAGCATTATCCGGTGAGATGTATCTCATGGACCCTTACCTCGTCGATAGAGGGTGCAGCGGAATTTCACACGAGGAAGATTATGCGGATGGCAGAATTCCTTATTGGTTGGATATATACAGAATGCGCGAAGAAGCAATAATGAACAAGGAAATAACTTTAGATTTTTAAGTTATTTTCTTTTCTTTTGTAAATTCTCTTGCTATAATGGAGCTATCAGGAGGGATAAATCATGGTTTTATATGTGATTATGATCATAGTAGGACTTCTTATATTGAGCTTCGTCGGATGTGCACATAAGCTTAAATCGAAGTTCCATAAGACAAAAGATGCGTTTCGAATATACGATGAGGCCCTGAGAAAAAGATGGTACTCGATACCAGAATTCATAAATATCGCAAAAAGACATTGTCAGGGAATGGAATGTGAAATTTTAAAAAAGATCATTTTATTACATAACAAGTCTTACGATACTATGAATTGGCATAAAAAGATGGAGAGCGACAGTTCGATAACAAAGAGTATTTTCGAATTTTTAGATCTAAAAAGAAAGAATGATAATTTTGAACCCGATACGGACTATGAAGAAGTTTTAAAACGATTTGAACGAATGAATGAAGAGTTGAAAACAGCGAGAAACGAATACATCGAAAGTGTCGAAGATTATAACAAATTAATAAAAAAATTTCCTTGGAGTGAAATTGCCATGATTTGGCATTTTGAGGAAATCGATTTGTAGGAGCATTATGAGAAAAAGCATAGTAATTATAGCAGTTTTTTTCTTATCGCTATTTCCAATAATAGTAAAAGCCGAATCGAAAGAGTATGTGCGCACATCAGATAGTATATCCAAACAAGTAGGCAAGTTAGAGATCAATTCTCTACATTTTATCGACAATACGAATGGACCTTCAGACAATTACGGTCTTGTGGCAAACATCATCAACAGAAGTGGAAGCAAAGCGAGGCTGAAGGCGAAAATAAATTATTACGATAAAGAAAAGGTTCTCCTTTATTCGAGTATAGATGAATACGAAATTACTGCAGAAAAGGACAATACTTTCATGGCATTTCTCGACGAGAAAAACACAAACAAATATGAGGTTGAGAACATAGCTTTTTATACAGTAAACTTCGAAATTGTTGAGGCAGATGAAGAAAAAAAGAGAGATCATTCTTTCGAAGAAAAGGAAGTTTGTAAAAAGAGAGATTATGTTTTAAGTGATTATGAAATATTTGTCGATGTCCATGAAAATGCAATATACGATATCGAAGAGGATTTTACTGTCCACTATAACGGAGAAAAACGAACTATAAAGAAAATCGTCCCTCTTAAAAGGAATCTCATCAACAGAGATGGTAGTTCTTCTGTATTTTACAGAAAAGTTATCGATTATGAAGAGGCGAGAGGCCTCGGTCGCAGCTTTCAAGTTGGAGCAGGCGCGAAATTTTCGTTTACAGAAGACAGTTATGATGAAAAAGAAGTTTCTCATAAATTGAATTATAAGATAAAGACGGCGAATAGAAAAGAAAATGTCATGTTCGATCTAGCTATCTCAGCAAATGAGTGGCAGGCTTGTATCGACAACATATCTTTCGAAGTGAACATGCCTTTCGATTTTGCAGCGGAAAATGTATCATTTGTGGATGGTGAAGGAAGGGATTTGAGAACTAAAGTGCATGTGAGTAAAGCCGGCGGTAAACTCATCGGTACATACGATGGATTGATAGACGACGAACTGCATGTGAGAATATTTTTGGGAAATAATTCATACGAAGAAGAGACATTTTCGGTAGGAAGTATAGCGATTTTTGTCATTCCAGTTGGAATGATTTGCATTTCATTTATTTTATGGCTTTTGTTTGGAAAAGATAAGAAAGTGCAAGTAAAAGAAATTGCATCAACCTGGAAAGATGAAGACATATTTGAAATTGGTCTCGTAAAGAGGGGTGCGATTAGAAAAAGGGACGTCGTATTGGCAATTTTGAAATTGGCCGGCGATGGCTATATTCGTTTTGAGAAAAAAGGAAAAAAAGACCATTCGAAGAGAAATGAATATACAATTTGCAAAGTCGGAATTTATGCTGGAAAAAACAAGTATGAAAAAGAATTGCTTCATGAACTTTTTTCTGCGAATCTCGATGGCATAAATGAAAAGATTTTAAAAAGCAATTACGATAGAGGAATAGGTTCAAAGAAATTGAGAGATTTGCGAGTAGAAGAAATTTCTACCGAAGACGTAGCTCATCGCTTGAATGTCTGTGCAGAAAAAATCGTCAGGGAAGTAAACGGAGAGTATTACGAGAAAATATACGAGAAATCTTCTTCTTTAGTGAAAAATTTTATAAAGCTAATCGACTATGCCATCGTATTGGTTATAATTGCAATTGCAACTTTGGAATATGGCACGATTGAAGATGTGCTCATCAATATTGTTCTCTTGTTCTTTTGTCTTTTTGCCATCAAGGAAGGACTGAAGGTGGGGAAGAGTAAAACTGTAAAGATAGGAGCTCTCATCGTAATTTTTACTTCCATGTTGATAAGCCGTATCACTCCTATTTGGGAAACACTGTTTTTTTCAAGAATTATGGTCTATGGAGTCGTGTGCGGCACGATAACGATATTTATAAATCAGATATTCAAAGATATAATGCCCAAGAAGACACAATACGGAAAAGTTTTGAACGATAGAGTGATCAGTTTAGAAATGTATCTCAAATCACTCAAAAAAGATGAATTGAAAAAGGCGGTCGAAAATGATGGAGAATTCATTCAGAAAATAATACCTTATGTATTTGCAGTGGATTTTAATAAGAATTTTTTCAAAGTAGCGGAAGATGCAGAAATACCTTTACCAACTTGGTTTCAGGGGTCTGATTACAATGGACTTGGAGGTATCGTCGAAGATTTAGAAGTATTGGTCACACGTGACAATATGGAATAATTATAATTCAGTCAATAGATGTTGAATAAAACATCTTTTTAAATGTGAGAGAGTGTATAAATACTGGCATTGGCTGTAGAAAGTTGCATTTTGTCAAATTAATACTTTTAAAATGTTACAACATTTGTTATAATAGAGAATAAAATGTGGAGGTCAGAGGTTTTATGTTTAAAAATGGTATGTTGGTTGCGGATTATAAAAACGAGTTGATGAGTAGATATGGTTATCGAGAGGAACTGGCCGAAGATATCGCTATGGCTGCTGAAAGTATCGTAAACTATTTGGGAAATGAGTACGAAGATGTGGTTTTGGCAGCGATTGCAAATACGAAGGTGGTTACCGTCGAGGGGTTGCGCGATAACGGAATTAAAGAAACAGTGAGCGATGTTTTGAAGCGAGAGGGAATGAGCGATGGTCTCGATGGAAAAACTGTGAGCGATAAGGACATAAGAAATATCGAGGGTATATATTGCGAAGAGCCTCAATTGACATACACAGAAAAAGGATATGAGATGGTTGCTGTTAAAAAAGTTGCAGTTATCAACAGTTCACACGAGCCAGGAAATGTTTATTTCTTAGGAAAATTGATAGGAGAGCTTTTAAAAGGTGTAAAGGCACATCTTTTGGAATATTCGATCGAAGAGGACAAACTGGTCGTAAGAAGTGGATTGAGCGAAGAGGTCAGTAAACTCAGCCATAGAGGAAGCATCGTCAGACGAAAGGTTGTCGAAAGACACGGATACGGTTTAGAAGAAGGAATGAATGCTTATGACCAATTATCTATCATGCGTGACGATTACTATTCCAAATACGAGTTACCGAAACATAATTCGGCAGTCTTGGCCGCGGGAGTTCTCGCGGATGGTTTGAATCTCAAAGACACAATACATGAAGCACAAGTGACCAAAGATATGCGAATTTTAGAGGAGATATGCAATGCTCATACATCTTGTGGGTTCGAATCTTTATTGACCAATTTCGATACGTTACATGATTTAGAAAACAGTCGCAATGCGGCTATCGGTACCGAAGAATTCGATGCAATATCTAGTGAATTGGACGAACATTTTGTCTCAGTTATCGCACCGAGTGTGAAAGAGATGAAAGTCAGCATGAAATTGGTCTCAAGTGAAGATATGAATTTGAGCGAAGGCAATACGTTATAATGGACTTCAAGACGTGCGATTGGAATTTTTGCTTCGACGAGTTTTTCGATTATGCAAAATCTCTGTCGGACGAAAAGTATCGCGATTTTTCAAAAAAGTTGATACCTGGTGATTTTGTAATGCTGGGTATCAATATTCCTACTCTCAAAAAAATAGCAAAAAAAATACGAACGGGAGATTACGATACTTTTTTGAAAATCGACGATCGGGGTATTTTTGAGCTAAAGTTTTTGAAAGGTCAAGTCATCGCATTATCCACAGATGCCGATGAGTATGAAAGACGATTTAAAGCATATTTGAATTCCATTACCGATTGGTCTATTTGTGATTCATTCGTCGCTTCGTCGAAAGTTATCAAAAAAGATCCAGAAAGATTTTTTTCGATGGCAGTCGATCTCTTGCAAGAAGAAAATGAATTTGCAAATAGGGTGGGATTCGTCATCATGCTGGATTATTTCGTAAAAGACGAATATTTAAATAGAATACTCGATACGATAGAGAGTTACCATAGCGAATATCGTTATGCGAACATGGCACTTTCGTGGTTGTTATCTGTGTTATATGTCAAATATCCTTCCATTATTTTCGATTATCTCAAAGAGACGAGCTTTTCTCGCGAGGTCATCAGGATGAGTATTCGCAAGATACGAGACTCATATAGAGTTACAATCGAAGATAAAGATAAATTAAAAGAGCTTCTTTAGGAAGCCTTCTTTTCTTGTTTAACTTTAGAAATGATGATGTATAGAATTATAATTATCATCACGACAAGTATGGTAGCGATGAACTCGCTCGTCAAACATTTTACTAAAAAATCGAAAGTATTGCTGCCGTTTAAGAGATTTTCGAGCAATAGGATGGGAATGAAGATGATACGATCGACAATGGCTGCGATGAAGACGGCTAAGCCCATCGCGAGCAGTTCATTAGTGTAACGATAGGTTGCATTGTATATCGATGCATACAACAGATGAGAAGCGATGTAAGCGATGAGTAATCCGCAAAATTGACCCATAGTTGGAAAGAAGATGTGCGTATCTGCGAGCATGAAGTAGTTTGGTGCAAAGATATACTGGACGATTGCATTGTAATTACCCGTCGCATTGTTCGAAGATGGCACCAAGCAAATCATGATGAGCAAAAAGAATATGGCGAATAGACCAGCACTCGTAAAGATGCTCTTCTTGGCTTCAGTAAAACTGTAATATTTACTCATATAAGCAGTTATCAAGAAAGTAAACGGATATACCAAAATTCCACCGGTAATCAAGATATTTTTCGTAGGTTCATACATCTTCAAAGTGAAGATGAACGTGACGATCAATATCAGAGTCAATAGAGCTGTTAAAAAGACCGGTTTCTTAGGTGGCCTCGCACTAGGCCTCGTCAAAACCCCTATTTTATTCTTATTCATGTTATCACCGATTTTATAATAACGTATTTTAAAGAAAAAGAAAAGGATTTTTTGTCGAAAGTCTTTAAAAAGTGTATAGTTTGTGAAAAAATGTCAAAGAGAGAGGGGTGCTTCTATGCCGAGAGTGGATATATATTTGGAGAACTTAATAGAAAGTGTCGATCATGCAAAAAGGATGTTGCTCGTGAAGCAAATTTTAGATAATGAAAGATAATTTTCACTTTATGTTTCGATAAGAATTTGCTATAATTACTTCTAGTGAACTGGGTGTGATAGTATGGAGTTCATAAAAAGTTTTTTTTCTAATAAAAAGTATGTTCGACGATTGACTATCGGATTTTTGGCGGTCGTTTTTTCTATAATCGCTTTTTTATGTGTAAAATTGATTTGGCTTTATAAAACCGAAGTCAATCCCGATGGTGTAGAACTGATATACGAATTTGGTCCTAATACGGTTCCTTTTTATTTCGATGAATCACAGACGCAGGATATATCGGAACAATTTCTATCTTACGGTATCTCTTATGGAGTAGATGTATCCGAGTGGCAGGGAGGTATAAATTGGGAGAAAGTGCGCGCGACTGGAATTTCTTTCGCAATGATAAGATGTGGTTTTAGACAAACACACGGCAACGAGGTCATAGAGGATGCGATGTTCAAAGAAAACATCGAAGGAGCATTAGCGGCCGGGTTGCGGGTAGGAGTTTATTTTTTCGGTACGGCAAGAAACGAAAAAGAAGCTTTGGAAGAGGCAGAGTTCACGATAAACCTCATCAAAGATTACGATTTATCATATCCTGTAGTATACGATATCGAATCTTTTGGAGAGGGAAGGCTAAAGAATGTCAGTTATTCGTCTATAACAGATAATATTTTGACCTTCACCGAGACGGTCGGTTCGTATGGGTATGAGACGATGGTTTATTCTTATCACAATGCATTTTCTTACATGTTGGATACTGGCAAGTTGGATGGGAAACTCATATGGTTAGCTCATTGGGTGGACAAAACGGATTACAAGGGAAATTATAACATGTGGCAATATACGAGTACAGGTCGAGTAGATGGAATTCTTACCAATGTCGATTTGAATGTCTCTTATTTCACATATGTCGATGAAGAAAGTCAAATCGTCAAAAATCCCAATTATGTCGAGGTACCGAGTGTTTCTCTTACACAAGTCGATGAAAAAGTTAAGACGGCGAGAGCGACGATGATGCGTTCTAGTCCTTCGAATGAAGTTCCAAATAGACTCGGGAGCATTCCGCGGGGTACTTCTTTGGTAAGAAAAGGTGTTTCGGAAAAATTCTCTTTGGTAGTCTATAACGGAAGAAGTGTATATGTAGCGAACAGTGATTTGATAGTAGTGCAGTGATATCTTGACAAAAGAGAAAAAACTCGCTAAAATGATACGTATAAGAAGGGTGAACTGTATGTACGAAGCGGAAATTAAACTTTCTCCGAAAGATATATTGGACAAGGAATTCAAATTTGATGCAAAAGGATATAGACCTAAAGAGGTAGATGAATATTTAGATGTCATTATCGAAGATTATAACGAGTTCATCCAACTTGTTAAACGGTTAGAAAAGGATAACCGTGAATTGAGAGAAGAAAATAGTATGCTCGAAAGTGAGAATAGAAAACTCAAAGAGTCTTTAGAACTCAAAGAAGAGAGTGGAAACAACGGAAAATTTTCTTCCAATAACGTAGATTTACTCAGAAGACTATCCAATTTAGAAAAGATAGTATATGGAAAGAACGAATAATACGGAAAGACAGATGCTGGCAGTTAAAACTGCTTGAGGAAAGTCCTTGCTCACTCAACCTGTGATGGTTGGTAACGATTGTGCTAGGGGAACAAATAACCCTAGGTATGCTTATGCATAACGGCTCCGAGGGGACCTTTCGTGGTTCTATTAGGTATAAAAGTGCCAAAGAGACGAGACCTGTTGGAAACG
>CAZKKM010000014.1:0-21872 GCA_964553435.1 uncultured Muribaculaceae bacterium
GGTTGTGAAATAAAAGATATTGCTGAAGTATTGGGTCACAAATGATTAGAGACGACTCAAAATATATTTCTAGTGTCAAAAAAGATGAAGAGAATGTAATAAGAATTTTTGAAGGAAGTATAAAAATATAACTGTTTTATTTGGAAATTCAGTAAAAAAGTTTTTAAATAGTATAATTGTATTGGAGGTTTAAAAGATGTTAGTAAAAAATAATTACAATGAATGCATAACAAATTTGGCTTGTTCCATTAGAAAATATTTTGGGTTAAAGTGCAATCACAATTCTCTTGAATATATAGATGAAATATTAGATAAAGTTAAACCTAAAAATGTAGTGACGATTTTATGTGATGGTATGGGCTCAAATATAATGGACAGAGTTTTAGAATCAAATTCATTTTTAATAAAAAATAGATTAAAAAGTATAACAACAGTTTTTCCTGCTACAACTGTAGCTGCAACAACATCAGCGATGACAGGGTTAAACCCTGTAGAAACTGGAATGTTAGGTTGGTATATGTATTACAAGGATATAGACAAAACTATTACTACTTATTTAAATTCAGAAAAGGGTGATTTGGAAGAAAAGCCTTTAAAAGAAGCAATAAATTATAAAAATACAAATATGATTACTAAATCGATCATGGATGAAATTAATGAAAAGGGAATTGATAAAGGCTATACACTATTTCCTTTTGGAAATAATTCTTATAAAGATTTAGATGACTTATATAAAAAAATAGAGAATTTATGTAATGAAGATGGGAAAAAATATATCTATGCTTATGATACTGAACCGGATCACACTATGCATGAATTAGGCAGCGAAAGCTTTGAGGTTAAAAAGATAATAAATGACATAAATAGTAGGGTAGAAAAGCTAAGCAAAAAATTAAAGGATACAATTATTTTTGTTATAGCAGATCATGGACATATTACTATTGAAAACTTGCTTTTAAATAATTATCCTGAAATAAATGATTGCTTAATGAGAACAATATCACTAGAACCAAGAGCTGTTAATTTTTTTGTAAAAAAGGATAAAAAGGAAAGATTCAAGAATTTATTTGAAAAAGAATTTAAAAATGATTTTGATTTATATGATAAGAATGATATTATCAGTTCAAAATTGTTTGGAGATGGAAAGGAGAATAAAATCTTTAGGGATGCTTTAGGAGATTTTTTAGCAATTGCAAAAACGAATAAAGCTATTATATGTGATAGTAGTGAAGCATTAAAATCACAACATGCTGGTTATACAGATGATGAAATATATATACCTCTGATTGTTATTGATACAAATAAAATTTAGTTAATGTTAAAGAAATATTTGGAGTTGTTGTAAGTAAGTTTTGATTATGTTTTTTGAGGATGCAGTGTAATAAATAGGTAAACTCTAGGATCGTTTCCTGTTAAAATAGACTTTCGCATTATAAGATATTATTGTGAAAGGAGAAAAAAGATAATGAATCAAGAAAAAATTGGAAGGTTTATTGCCGAGAGCCGAAAAATAAAAAAGATGACCCAGAATAAATTGGCAGAAAAATTAGGTGTAACAGAAAAGTCGGTGAGCAATTGGGAAAATGGCCGAAACATGCCCGATTTAACCTTGTTCAAACCTCTATGCGACGAACTCGATATCACAATAAATGAATTGATGAGTGGAGAGAAAATTGAAAAAGAAAAATATCAAGAGAAATTCGAAGAAAACATAGTCAATACAATCGATTATTCGACAAAAAGATTTAATAAATACAATCAACTCATTTCTTTAATTTTAATCGTCTTTGGACTGTTCATTTCTTTGTCGGCCGTCATGATTTTTCCAAGTGAAAGTAGTTGGGGGTCCATCTATTCTTTATTTGGATTAATAGTATTTTGTATCGGCATTGTAAGAACAACCAATAAAATCGAATGGTATAAGAGATTATCGATCAGTGTAGGTGTCTTTATTGGGGCTCTGGGAATTATGTTGTTTGCCGATTATATGAATGTCAGACTTAATGACGAGGCTCCGATGTTCAGACTTACGACGACTACGACTGGCAATGTCATTTACTACGATACTTTATTTTACGATGTCTATAGATGCAATTTCGATGAGAAAGACGAATATTGGATTATCGAAAAGAATAAGAAGATGACTGTCGATGAATTAATAAATTACTGTAGGTAGTTGCAATTTACATTGAATTATAGGGACAAAAGTCCTTTTTTTCTATTGATATATGCATATTTTGTTGATACAATTAATGTGGTTAGTTTCGTGATACTAATATGATTAGTCTGGAGGATTGAATGATAAAAAATCTCATCAGCGATGAACTGATAGTAGCCAAGGCGGCGGTCTTAGCAAATAAGTTTGGGGCAGATAATTTGACTTTGAAGATGCTGGCTAGTGAATTGAATATAAAATCTCCCTCTTTATATAATCATGTATCAGGCTTGGACGAAATAAAACAAAGATTGATGATTTATGGTTGGAGAAAAGTTAAAACTATGATGGCTGAGGCATCACTAGGAACGAGCGGGTACGATGCTCTCAGGACGATGTGCTTTACTTTTTTCGAATATGGGGTGAACAACAAGGGTGTCTTTTCTGCTATGTTTTGGTACGATCAATACGAATGTGAGGAAGTGAAATCAGCGATCAAAGGAACATATAATTTGTTATTTGCGACTATGAAATCATCGCTCAATATGAGTGAAAACGATATAAATAATGCGATAATGACAATCAGAAGTTTTTTAGAAGGTTTCGTTTTTTTGAATAATAATGGAATTTTCGATGCGACAGAGACACTTAAAGAAAGTTTTGAGATGTCACTAGAAACGATCATAAAGGGAATAAAAACATTAGAAAGAGAGAAGTAAAATGAATGAGTATATAAATTTGAACGAGGAAAATATAGATAAAGAGCATATTTGCTGTGCGATTGGCGATGCGAAGCATCAGGAAGGTGTAACTTGCAAAAAAGAGTGGATCAAGAGTAAACTGAGTGAAGGTCATATCTTTAGAAAATTGAATGCTAGAGGTAAGACTTTTATCGAGTACGAGCCTCTCGATAAAGCTTGGGTACCGATAGAAGGCAAAGATTATATGTACATCTATTGTCTTTGGGTTGCGGGAAGCTTCAAAGGAAAAGGCATCGGAGGTGAATTGCTCAATTATGCCATTCAAGATGCTAAAGATAAAGGAATGAAAGGTATATGTACTTTGAGTTCGAAAAAAAAGAAACCGTTCATAGGTGAAAAAAAGTTTTATGAACATTATGGATTCAAAATTGTCGACGAAGTTGGAGATTATCAATTATTGGCATTGCGATTTGACGATGTGTGTGATGTTCCAAGTTTTAGAGATAATGCTCGAACAATGCGTATCGATAATCAAGAGTTTACTGTCTATTACGATTGTGCATGTCCTTATGTCGAATACGAAGTTAAAGAACTAAGCGAATATGCAATGAAGAACGACATTCAAATCGATTTCATCAAAGTTGATTCGTTGGAAATGGCAAAAACCGTTCCTTGTGTGTTTAACAATTGAGCCAACTTTTATAAAGGTGAGTATGTGTCCGCTACCATTTTAAATGCCAATGCTTTAGAAAAATTGATCAAAAGTTATGAAAAGAATTAGAAAGAAAAATGTAGTAAGATTTTCGATGAGTAATTGACAATAGTTACAAAAAATAATAGAACATATTTTATCATATGTTATGACGTTTGTTAGAAAAAAGGGATGAGCATGGAAGTTTCAGTAGTGTACGTTTTGTCGCAACTGTGCGTCGTAATTTATTATGTATTGGTCATGTCGACATATCAAATAAAAAGCAGAAAGAAAATTTTGATAATCAACATGATTGCCATGTCCATAAATGGCATATCGTATATTTGTTTGTCTGCTTATTCTGGACTTTCCATGGTCGTCTTGGGATTGATTCGCAATGTGTTGTTCTATGTGAACGAAATTTGGGATAAAGGTGATACGCGAATTACGCGTAGGGAAGTCATAGAGTTGGTCGTTTTAATTGTCTTGGCTGTGGTGTTTTCTCTATTGACATATGAAGGGCCGCTAAGTCTTATGTCAGTTGTGGCGACGTTGACTTATACTGTTTCGCTTTGGCAGAAGAACACAAAGGTATATAGAATCTTAGGCATTCCCATAGGCATAGCCGGCATTACTTATAACATATATATAAAATCGATTTTGGGAGCAATATTCGAAGGGTTTTCACTCGCATCAGCTGTAGTCGGTTACTTTCGAGAAATATTCAGAAAGAAGTAAATGTTCATTTCTTTTTTTCTCGCATTTTGCTTATTTTCAAGTTATAATCAATTTGTATTGCAATATTTCAAATATTTGGCAAATTAGTTTAAAACTTTTGAGGAGGTTTATCTCATGGATTTGTTTAATAGGTTTAGGGAAACAATTTTGGTAAATGAAAGTGATCGCACCTTAAGGCAACTAGAAAAATTGAAAAAGTTACGAGATCAGATGGCTATTACTTCGACAATCGATAAAGATATTCGGCTTTTAGAAGCAGGACTTCAGGGAGAGAAAAATATATTATTCGAATTAAAAAATGCGAATATAGGTATGTATGTTTTACAGGATATTACTTTTAGATATCATGATTTAACGGCTCAAGTCGATTTTATAGTTGTAACTAAAGCCCATGTTTATCTCATCGAATGTAAAAATATGATAGGAACCGTGTCTGTTAATCGCGATGAATTTAAACGTCGTTATACGATAAATGGCAAAGAAGTAATCGAAGCAATTTATTCGCCTCTTTCTCAGGCTAGACGGCACAAAGAAGTAATGAAAAAAATATGGCTCGAAAAAAACAGTAAATTGACGGCTTTATTATATGAAAAAAACTTCGATAGGTGTTATAAGCCATTAGTCGTGTTAGCTAATCCAAAATCATTGTTGAATTTAAAATATGCGAGCGCAGATGTCAAGAAGAATACGATTAGAGCTGATCAGTTAATCGAATATATCAAGAATGATATAAAGCAATTCGACAAAAGCTTATATTTATCGAAAAAAAACATGGATGAAATTGTCGATTCTATTTTGAAACAAAATACAAATGGCAATGACTATTTTGTAAAAAAATATGAGAACTTGGTTATTCAAAAAAGCGATGCCGATCAGTCAGAAAAGAAAAATGTAGTTGAAGAAGTGAAAAAAAGCATCGAATATGAATTAAAAACTTTTAGAAAGATCAAAGCTGCTCAAATGAAGTTACCTGCTTATTATATTTTTACAAATGAGGAATTGAATATGATACTCGATAAAATGCCCAAAACATTGGATGAGTTGCGAGATGCAAATATACTATCTTCGATAAAATTTAAGTGTCATGGAAAAGAAATCGTCGATATTATCAACAAAACAGATGCCCTGGAAAAATGATAGTGTGTGATAGCAGAAACAATATCTCATTTTCTTATTCGATATAATCATCATAATGTTCGATCAGTTCTCGAACGAAGCATGAAGCATTTTTGCGAGGGACGAGAAGATAGACTCTGTTTTTTGTTCTCGTGAGAGCGACGTAAAATAGTCTTCGTTCTTCGTCGAAAGGATATTTTGAAGCATGAGGTGAGACAAATCTTAGCAAACGATCATCTTGCATTTGGTTGGGAAAGCCGAGAGTGTCGTCAGTCAGGTTTATAAGTATGACATTGTCGCTTTCTAGACCTTTCGATTTGTGAGCAGTCAGGTAGCGGATAATTATTTCTGGGTGTTCGAAGGACATGATCTTGTCATCATCGATTTTAAATTCATTTTTGTCGAGGTAGAAATCGATGTCCCGATTGTTTCTGCCGATTATCAGTATTTCGCCAGGCTGTCTTTCGTATGCAGAAAAAATGCATTCTGTAAGAGCTTTTTTTGCATAGTCGTATTGTTTGATGACGATCGGTTTGGTGAGCATCTTTTCGGAGCGAAGTTTCTTTCTCATTTGATCGGGATTTTTCATGACAAAGTTGCCGGCGACTGTGATTAGTTGTCTGCTGTTACGATAAGTGTTTTGTATTTTGAGAATTCTTCCGTCGGGAAACATCTTTTTGAAATCCAAAAATAACGATAGATCACAGCCGGTGAAGCGATAGATAGATTGGAAGTCATCTCCGACCGCGACGAGTGAGGCACCTGTTTTTTTGAGAATACTCTCGACGAGATTGAAGCGGACGAGAGAGGTGTCCTGATATTCGTCGATAATCACATATTTTACTTTGTGGAAAATTCCATATTTTTCCACATGCTTTTTGGCTTCGATGAGCATATCGTCAAAATCGATTTCTCGATTTTCTTTGAGATATTCCTCATAACGAAGGTAGATGGTAACAGAGAGAGTGAGAAGAAATTTTTCGCGACGGTACTTATTCCAATCGATAGTGAGACGTGCTCTTTTTTTAAAATGTAAAAAGCTTTCCAATGTGAAATTGTTCGCCTTAAAAAGATGTATGAAAGTGGAGATAAGTCTTTCCAAAGAGGAGATTTCCTTTTCATGAGTGGAAATGTATTTTTCGTATTCTTTTTTTTCGTGCAACTTGAAATATCGCAAAAATGGTTTCAATGTTTCTTTTCTTTTTGGTGCTTCTATCCTTATATATTGTCTTATCATGTCGTCGAGTAAATTCGCATCTGCTATGTCGTAGGCATACTTTTTTTTCAGTATTGAAAGAGCAAGTTTGTGAAAGGTATAGACATCGACATCGAGATGTAGATCTTCGGATATTTTTCGTTTCAAATCTTTGGAAGCTGCAGCCGTGAACGAGATGCAAATTATCTCTTTTGGATCGATGTGAACAATTTCGACGAGATATTTTATTTTTCCGAGTATAGTCAGAGTTTTTCCCGAGCCAGCCCCCGCCACGACTAAAAGGTGCTTCGATTTGTCGAGCACGATTGCAGTTTGTTCTTTATCCAAAAAATATTTACCAACTTGTATCTTCATTATGACCTCTTTATAAATTATAAGCCAAGCATAAAAAAATCGCAAATCGGAAATAAAAAAGAGAGATATGTCTCTCACAATTTAAAGTCCAAAATATCTGCATCGTTCATGTTTTTATTATCGAAGTAGTTACGTTCTTCAATATGACAGATGCGCGCAACGAGATTCGATGGAAATCTGTTGATGAGCATATTCAAAGATGTGGTGTATTTGTTGTAGTAGGCTTTGGCGGCATCACTTTTTTCTTCCGTTATTTTTATTTCGACGAGCAGATTTCTGAAGGATTCATTATCTAGTTTATCGGGGTAATCGGCTCCTATCATGCGGAATGTCTCTTTGATTTTAGACAATTTCCTGTCGACATCGTAGTTGCTCATCTTATCTTTTTCGAAATTTTTGAAATTGTTTTGATCGAGTTCTGTATTGGAATTGATGATCGATTCCATACTTTGCAACAGGTCGTAACGTTTTCGAATGGTCTCGTCGATCTCACTTTCGGCTTCTTTTATGCGGATAACGTACTTTTGTAGGCGATTGTAGATTACAATATACGCGAGCCCCAAGAAACCCGCAACGGCAATCAAAGTAAATATTATTATAGTTAGTTTATCCATTTTTTCACATCCTATATTACAATTATAGCAAATATTATCGATGTTTAAAATAAGTTTTGTCAAAAAAATCACAATTGTGGTAATATATTGTCGGTGAAGAAAAATGAAAATCGAATATATCAAAGTCGGATATTTGGAAACAAATTGTTATATTATAGAAAAGCAGGGAGATGTATTGGTAATCGATCCGGGAGATGAAATCGAAAAGATAATGAATGCCATAGGTGAGCGAAATGTCATAGGTATCATAATAACCCACCATCATCCGGATCATGTCGGAGCCATGAGCGAATTGGCAAAAAGAATGGATGCCAAAGTGTACGACATACACAACATGAGGGAAGGTAAAATGAAAATTGGAGATTTTTCTTTCGAATGTATCTATGCACCAGGTCATAAAGAAGATGAAATAGCAATTTACTTCGAGGAAGAGAAAGCACTTTTTGCGGGAGATTTTTTGTTTCGAGGAACGATTGGCCGATGCGATTTACCGGGAGGCTGTTTCGAAGACATGCTTGCGAGTATAGAGAATATTTTGAATTATCCGGATAATACATTCATCTATCCCGGACATGGCGAAGCAACAACCATGAGAGAAGAAAGAAGAAGTTTAGAAAGTTATCGAAAACACTTTTAAATAAGATTTTTTGTGGTAAAATAATAAGGAAATTGGGTGATAACAGTGGATAAAATTATCGTCAAAGGTGCTCGCGAGAACAATCTTAAAAACATCGATATAGAAATACCAAAAAACAAGTTGGTCGTCATGACCGGTTTGTCGGGTTCCGGTAAGAGTAGTCTCGCTTTCGATACAATTTATGCAGAAGGGCAACGACGTTACGTCGAGTCTTTGAGTGCATATGCGAGACAGTTCTTGGGCGGTTCCGAAAAACCAGATGTCGATTCTATCGAAGGTTTGAGTCCGAGCATCTCGATAGATCAGAAGACGACGAGCAAAAATCCTCGAAGTACAGTCGGAACTGTGACAGAAATATACGATTATTTGAGACTTTTGTTTGCGCGCATCGGTGTGCCTTATTGTCCGAATCACAACATTCCGATAAAAAGTCAAACTGTCGACGAGATCGTCGATAAAATTTTGGCTTTGGGTGAAGGAACTAAGATAGAAATCATGTCTCCTGTAGTGCGTGCGATGAAGGGAGCTCACAAAGAAGTTTTAGAAAATTTACGCAAAAGTGGGTTCTCAAGAGTGAGAGTGAACGGAGAGATTTACGATTTAAGCGAAGATATAAAACTCGAAAAAAACAAGAAAGATGTCATCGAAGTGATAGTCGACAGAATCATCGTCAAGGAGAAGGATAGAGCGAGAATTTCCGAAGCTATAGAGACATCGACAAAAATGGCCGAAGGAAGAGTCCTCGTCAATGTCGTCGGTGATAGAGAAATCTTGTTTAGCGAAAATTATGCTTGTCCTATATGCGATTTTTCTCTTCCGGAGTTGGAACCGACGATGTTCTCATTTAACAATCCGTTCGGTGCATGTGAAGACTGTAAAGGCTTGGGCATGAAACAGATGATAAATTTGAGTCTTCTCATACCAGAAAACAAATCCATATATCAAGGTGCGATAAAAGGGTTGAGTTTAGATTCGAATATAATGATGACTCAATTGGAAACTTGTGCGAAAGCATACGACATAGATTTGAATGCTCCAATAGCTGAACTGAGCCCTGAAAAGTTGAATATTATCTTGTATGGAAGCCCCGATGTGCTGAGTTTCAAATATGTCGCCAAGAACGGAAATACCCGGGTGACGAAAGACCGTTTTGAAGGAATAGTTACCAATTTGGAAAGGCGTTACATAGAGACGAACAGTGCGTGGATCAGAGATTGGTTGGAGACGTACATGATGGATACGGAGTGTCCTACTTGTCATGGAGCACGACTCAAAGATAACATACTTGCAGTCAAAGTCGGAGGGAAGAGTATATACGAAGTTTGCCTCATGAGTATAAAAAATTTGATTCCGTTTTTTGAAAAGTTGAAATTAAATAAAGAGGAGGCAAAAATAGCGGAGTTGCTCTTAAAAGAAATCTTGAACAGATTAAACTTTTTAAAAAATGTTGGTCTCGAGTATTTGACTCTCGCCAGAACAGCCGCGACTTTGTCAGGAGGAGAGCTGCAAAGAATCAGATTAGCAACTCAAATAGGCAGCAGACTCACCGGTGTTCTATATGTTTTGGATGAACCGAGCATCGGCCTTCATCAGAGAGATAACGACAAATTGATCAACTCGTTGTTGGAGATGCGCGATATCGGAAATACATTGATCGTCGTCGAACATGACGAAGATACGATGCGTGCGGCCGACTATCTCATAGACATCGGTCCTGGTGCCGGGACTGAGGGAGGTACAGTGGTCGCGGCTGGTACACCTGAAGAGGTTATGAAAAACAGGAACAGTCTGACAGGTCGTTATTTGGCAGGAATCGAAAGAATCGATGTGCCGGAGAAAAGACGAAAAGGAAATGGCAAGTTCCTGGAAATAAAAGGAGCTCAAGAGAACAATCTCAAAAATATAAATGTCAAAATACCTTTGGGAAAATTCGTCTGTGTGACAGGTGTATCAGGTTCTGGAAAGAGCAGTCTCGTCGATGAGATCATATACAAGCTTTTAATGAGACATGTCTATAATTCTAAGGTCGAACCAGGAAAATTTAAATCTGTCAAGGGACTGGAGAATATCGACAAAGTCGTGCAGATAAGTCAGGATCCTATAGGCAGGACTCCGAGAAGTAATCCGGCAACATATGTCGGCTTGTTCGATGATATTCGCGATCTGTTTGCTGAAATGAAAGAATCGAAAATACGCGGATTTACAAAGAGCAGATTCTCTTTCAATGTAAAAGGCGGAAGATGCGAGGCCTGCTGGGGAGATGGAGTCAAGAAAATCGAGATGCATTTCTTGCCAGATGTCTATGTTCCTTGCGACGTTTGTGGTGGCAGACGTTACAATAGTGAAACTTTAGAAGTCAAATTTAAAGGTAAAAATATTTATGAAGTTTTGGAGATGAGAGTATGCGAAGCTTACGAATTTTTTGAAAGTGTTCCGCGAATCAGAGCAAAACTTGGAATGTTGATGGAAGTCGGTCTATCTTACATAAAGATAGGTCAAAGTGCTCCGACTCTATCAGGAGGAGAAGCTGGTCGTATTAAATTGGCGAAAGAATTACAGAAAAAGCCAACGGGGAAAAGTGTATTTATCTTAGATGAACCGACAACTGGATTGCATTCAGAAGATATAAAACGGCTTTTAAAAATATTGAATAGAATCGTCGATAATGGCGATACTGTTCTCGTAATAGAACACAATTTGGATGTCATAAAGGTCGCCGATCATATCATCGATTTGGGACCGGAAGGAGGAGACGGTGGAGGCGAAATAGTCGCGACTGGAACTCCAGAAGAAGTAGCAAAAAATGAAAATTCGTATACAGGCAAATATTTAAAAAAGGTTTTAGAAAAAAAATGATTTTTGGGAGGTGCTCAATTGGCACTTCTTTTTATAATAAAATAAAGCCCAGGCGGATATCAAGATGACTCGTCAAATTGGAGTTTTTAAGTATTTAGAAAATGGCAAAAGTGAAGGGCGCCAAATTGTATTTTTTGCTTTATTTACAGGCAATACCAAAGGTTTGACAAACAAAAAGAAACGTGATTTAATGTCTTTAGATGCAAAAATTTTAGAGGGATGAAAAAGCGATTAAATATGTCGAAAAGATGTACCTTACTTTACTTTTTGCTAATTAAAATATATAATAAGGGCGGTGATATGATGGATCCTATAGCATTTACATTGTTCGGTTTCGAGGTGCGATATTACTCTTTGTTTATTTTGTTGGCGGTGGCCATAGCCTATTTTATGATTGTCAGGGAAGCCAAGAGATTTTCTATCTCGACCGATTTCATATTCAACATGTTTTTCTGGACATTGATATTTGGAATCATAGGGGCGAGACTGTACTATGTAGTTTTCAATTGGGAATATTTCGGTTCTCATATCGGAGAGATATGGCAAGTATGGCAAGGAGGATTGGCCATTCATGGGGGAATCTTGTTCGGTTTGATAACGATCAGTCTCTACTCTAAGAAGCATGAGCTTCGAACGATAAAATTACTCGATATGATAGTCGTGCCCTTGTTGTTAGCGCAGGCTTTAGGCAGATGGGGAAATTTTTTCAACAGTGAAGCTTACGGTGTGGCCACGACCGTCAATCATCTACACAATATGCATATTCCGGAATTCATAATTCGAGGAATGACCATCAACGGTATAACTTATACACCAACCTTCCTTTATGAATCGATAGGTTGTTTCTTGGGGTTCATCGCTTTGATGATCGTTCGCAGAATGAAGTATGTGAAGGTCGGTCAACTGAGCGGTCTATATTTGATGTGGTATGGCATTCTCAGATTTTTTATCGAAGCTAGTCGAACCGATTCTCTCATATTTTTTGGATTTAAAATGGCTCAGATAGTTTCGATAATCATGTTCATAATCGGAGTGGTATTGTTTGTAATGGGGCTAAAGAAGAGCAAATATGAAGATTTATATGACGAAGCAAAAGTAAAATAGAAAAGAGGAAATTATCATGACATACGACATCGCAATTATTGGAGCAGGGCCTGGAGGATTGAGTGCGGCAATATACGCAGCGAGAAGCGGATTAAAAACACTCGTTTTGGAAAGCAAGATGCCTGGCGGTCTTTTGAATTTTACGAATGAAGTAAAGAATTATCCTGGTTTTAAGAGCATTACCGGACCAGAATTAGCTTGGAATATCTACGAGCACTTTAAAGAATATGAAGCCGATTATAAAAATGAAGAAGTCGTCGAACTCGTCGATGGTGAAATGAAGAAAGTCATCACCAACAAAGGAGAATATTTGGCAAAAGCGGTCATCATCGCTTCAGGTCGAAGCAGACGCAGTCTCAATCTTTCTCACGAGGATGAATTGAGAGGAAACGGTATCAGTTATTGTGCTTTGTGCGATGGACATTTTTATAAAGATAAGGTTGTCGGAGTCGTCGGAGCAGGTGATTCGAGTTTAGAAGAAGCATTGTATTTGGCAAAGTTGGCTAAACGAGTAAATATAATCGTCAGGGGAAAAGTCTTGGCCGGGGCCGACGAATTAGTTAAAAGAGTGAGAGATACTTCGAATATCGAAATCTTGTTCGAAAGCACTATCGGCGAATTGCTCGAAGAAGATGGCAAATTGAAGGGTGTAAAATTGGAAAACGGAAGTGAACTAGAGATGGATGGTTTGTTCGTATACATTGGTTTTGATCCAATTTTATCTTTTAAAAACGATGCGAATATAGAAACAGAAAAAGGATATATTCTCGTCGACGAAAACTGCGAGACGAGTGCTTCTGGAATTTATGCTGTAGGAGATATAGTGAAGAAAAACCTTTATCAAATCATTTCAGCAGAATGTGAAGGAGCCATCGCGGCGACAGCGATATCGAGAAAATTGACAAAGAAAAAATAGGATGTTAAAATAGACGACATTTAAGTGAGAAGTGGGATTATGAACAATTTAGTTTTAGCATATTTGGGCGATGCGGTGTACGAACTTTATGTGAGAGAATATCTCATAAACGAAGGCATTTGTAAAGTCAAGGATTTACAAAAAGAGGCCGTCAAGTTTGTAAGTGCAGTTGCACAGGCCGAGATATTGGATAGATTGATTGGATGTGGATTTTTATCTTCTCAGGAAATCGACATAGTCAAACGCGGTCGCAATGCGCATAGTCATCAAAATAAAAAGACCGATATCGTCACATATAAGAAGTCTACCGGTTTCGAGGCATTAATCGGTCACTTATATATCTGTGATAGAAATAGATTGGAACAAGTCATGCAGGAGGTGTTAAGATGAGGGTTTATGGGAAAAATGTCTTCAATGAGCTTAAGAACAATACTGCTCAAATTAGAAAAGTGTATCTCAGTTCTTCTTTCAAAGATAGAGAAATTATGAAATTTATTGTGGATAACAAAATTCCTTATGTTTCTTTAGATAAAAAGGCTTTTGATAGAATGGCCGAGGGCAATACACAAGGCATCATATTGGAGGTCGACGATTTTAAGTATAAAAATCTCAAGGATATAGATACATCAGCTAAAAAAATAGTCATTCTCGATCATCTCGAGGATCCACATAATTTTGGAGCAATAATAAGAACATGTGAAGCAGCCGGTGTCAAAACTATAATCATTCCAAAGGATCGAAGTGTTTCGGTCAATGCTACAGTTGTCAAAACGAGTACAGGTGCATTGCAATATGTAGATATAGTAGAGGTGACAAATCTTCGAGTGGCTATCGATTATCTCAAAGATGAAGGGTATTTTATCTATGGAGCAGAAGCTGATGGGAAGATGTACGATGAAGTAGATTACAGTGAAAAAATGGTTTTAATAATCGGAAGTGAAGGTAATGGACTTTCGAGGATCGTTCGTGAGGCTTGCGATGAGATAGTAAGTATTCCTATGTACGGACATGTAAACAGTTTAAATGCGAGTGTTTCTTTTGGGGTGTTAATATATGGGATCAAGAACTGAATATCAGATAAACGACTCCGAGTTAGTCATGTATGTTCGCGAGAATAACGAAGATGCAAAAGAAGAATTATTCAAACGTTATTTACCTTTGTTATATAAAGAAATAGGCCGATTTCGGAAAAGAGCACAAAAATTTGGCATAGAAGAAGCCGATCTATCACAGGAAGCTATGTTGGCATTCAGTCACGCGATCAACAATTATAGTGATGAGGAAGATGTCAAGTTCATAACTTTTGCAACATTGTGTATAAGAAGAAGATTGGCCAATGTCATCGGAAAGTACGATACCGATAAGAGCAAAGTATTAAAGACGACTATCCCTTTGGATGCGCCTATAGATGAAGAAAATAATACACTTTTAGATCAAGTTGAAGATTTTCATTTGACGGATCCATTAAAAAAGATGATAAATACAGAATCGCTAAAGGAAGCAGTTAAGAGAATAGATGAATTAAGTGGAAATGAGTTACAGGCATTAAGTTACGATTTGGAGGGACTTTCTACTAGCGAAATAGCCGAGTTGATGGGAATGAATTCTAAACAAATATACAATTTAATACATAGAGCCCGCAACAAAGTGAAGCCATAGCACCATTTTTAAAATGGTGCTTAATCATTTTATGAGTATATGAAATTTTTTTGCATCCTAGATTTACATATATAATTTTTAATGATATAATATTTTTGATAGAAAGGTGATTTTTTATGTCATTAAAAGCTGGAATAGTGGGTTTACCCAATGTCGGTAAAAGTACACTTTTTAACGCAATTACTAAAAAACACATATTGGCAGCAAATTACCCGTTTGCTACCATCGAACCCAATGTCGGAGTAGTCGTGGTACCCGACGAGCGATTGACTCATCTCAAAGAGTTATACAATCCCAAGAGTTTAGTCGCAACTTCTTTTGAGTTTACTGACATTGCCGGTTTGGTAAAAGGCGCTTCTCATGGAGAGGGTCTCGGCAACAAATTTTTATCTCATATTCGTGAAGTCGATGCTATAGTGAATGTCGTGAGATGTTTTGAAAACGGAGAAATAACTCATGTGGAGGGAGAAATAGATCCGATTAGAGATATCGAAATTATCAACACGGAGTTGATCTTAGCTGATTTAGAAATAATCGACAATAGAATTCAACGCATTGGAAAGAAAATGGATATGGCTAAGGACAAGAAAGAATTGTTGGAGATCAATGCTCTAAAACATTCGAAGGAAACTTTAGAAAATGGAATTCCTTTACGTCTCGGTAAATTGAATGATGAGGAATTAGAGGTTTTAAAATCTTTCAATTTGATAACACTCAAACCGGTCATCTATGTTGCGAATGTCAATGAAGATGATGCTGTAGTCGGGGATAATGAGTATACTAAAGCAGTAAAGGATTTTGCTGCGAGAGAGAATTCTGGTGTAATAGTCATGAGCTGTCAAATAGAAAGTGAGTTGTCCGATTTAGATGACGAAGAGAAGAAGAATTTTCTTCAAGAATTGGGCATAACCAACAGTGGATTGGATAAGCTCATATATCAAACTTACAGTTTGTTGGGATTGAGAACTTTTTTTACAGCCGGAGAGAAAGAAGTCAGAGCTTGGACTTTTAGGCATGGAATGAAAGCTCCTCAATGTGCAGGAATAATCCACAGCGATTTTGAACGGGGGTTTATTCGCGCGGAGGTGATGAGTTACGATGACTTGTTACAATATGGTACGGAATTAAAGGTAAAAGAGGCTGGCAAAATGAGACTAGAAGGGAAGGAATATGAAATGCAGGATGGGGACATCTGCTATTTCAGATTTAATATTTAAGTATGAGTAAACGCGGTATTGATCCAGAGAGAACTGGAAACTTCATTAAGAGATTGAGATTATCTCGTCATCTTACTCAAGAAGATTTAGCTGATTCGATATTTTTAACTAGAAAAGCAGTATCAAAATGGGAAACTGCAAAATGTGCTCCATCGTTGGATAGTTTAAAGTTGTTGAGTGAAGCTTTAGGTGTAACATTAGACGAACTATCGAACGGAGGGTTCGCTCCGGTAAAAGAAGAAACGACATTCGATATTATAATAAAATTCTTTAAAGCATCTTGGATGAGAGTAGTAGGTGTAGCTGCCGCAATTTTATTGGCAATTATCATCGGTGTGGCAATCGCCTACTATTTTCTTTCTGATAAATCGTATCTTTTGAATTATGAAGATGCCAATTTCACTATCACTAACGGAATAATAGTTTTATCGTTCAAGGAGAGTTACATCGATATCGGAGATTTGTACTTCAATATCGATGGTGTAACTTCAGATACCAAATTTGATATAGAATTATATTATCAAGATGATGCTGGGAACGAAGTGAGCATCATGAGTTTCAATGCCGAAGGATTAATATTTTTAGATAACAACATGCGCGACGAATTGAAAAAGGTTTTGAAAGAACATATGGATAGTATTTATTATCGGATGAAGTATGTGGACGCTTCAGGTAAGAAACACAGTTTTGATTTGAAGATGATCGTTGCGAAAAAGACGAAGAAGGAGATAGAAAAGGCTACTCCGAAAGCAGCTAATCTTCTATCTGACGATTATGTCGAAGATGGAATCAACTTGAGTTTTCTGTTCGATTTGGAAGAGGAACGTCTGATCGAGATTGCCGCTGCGTCGAAAAATGATTCGAAAAGTAGGTATACGATCAATTATGATTTAGAAGATAATAATCTTTCAATAACATTTGATGCAGGCAGTGTATTCATTTCGACAAATAGCAAGACAATATCTTTTATTACAGATGAATTAGAATCGGTTACTATTAATAATAATATAATATTCAAAAATGAAATATCAGGTACAAACTATAAATCATTATATGATATTGTTAAAGTGCTGCAAAAATTAGTCGATAGCCACTGATAGTAGCATGCGATTTTTGTCCACTATTTGGTATACTTGTGGATAGAAAGGAGTAAAAGAAAATGAAGAAGGTAGGTAGAGGAGTGGTCTTAGGATTGCTCGTAGGATGTTTTCTATATTCAGCAGTAGAAGCAAAAGAAATCTATTATACTAATGACATTGGAGTCGAGATGACCGAACTCGAATACGATAAGATGACTCAGATCTATTCTGAACGTTATGTGGATACATTGAGTCAAGAAGAATTCGATATGTTAAAAGATGCCAACATAGTAGATTCTGGGGCGATCTATCAAAAGACGACGTATGCACCGGACGGAAGAATTCTCAAAGACGAATACGTTTCTGAAGAAGAGTACAATCAAGCACCGAGTACCGACGTTTCACAGGAAGGCGACATTATGCCTTACGATTATAAGTACATTGAAACTTCATATAAAAAGTTAAGTGGATCTTTAGCTGATTTGGGGAATAGAAAATATGCTTTGATCGGTGCATTGAGTTGGAAGAAAGTTCCGCTTTGTCGTTCATACGATGTGTTTGCCTATAGATTCATGCATTTCGATTTCAGTGGATTTGCTGGCCATCAAAATTATTACGTGAATGGTGTTTCCAACAAAATCAACTACGATACATCTTCTCCTGGCTATAAACAGCAAGGAAATGGTGCCGGTGTTTCCATGAATCTCGTCGATGGATCGAACATAACTGGCTATGAATTGGCAGTTACAACAAGTTTAACTGTCAATACTACGAACTACACACAAGCACATGCATATGTTTCATATCAACATGCACAGAGTGACTTGACTAGAGAACAATCTTTGGGTTATACCTTAAATGTAGCTGGACTCGGAAATGTCATATTGTTCAATAGCAGTACAGTTGCTGCTAAGTACGATGGCATGAGCGGTGTTCATTTAACAGCACAGATATAATCATAATTAAAAGTGATATCTTAAAAGGTATCGCTTTTTTTGTAAACGTTCGTGTCTTTAATAAAAATTAGATTTATTATATGATAGAAAGATGATATACTTGTATTAGGAAAGGAGATTGTGTAAAGTGTATAACGATTTCTATAATACGAATCTGATTTCAGCCAGCGGAGCTGACGTTACTTGGACTATCGTGTCTGTCGTTTTAGCAATAGTCGGTGGACTCGCGATCTATGCTATATTCGTTGCCAAGAAAAACGATGGCATTTACGATGGATTCTTGGAATGGCTACATAATTTTTTGAATTTCAAAACGTTTTTTATAGAAACCATTCTAAAAGCCATGTACATCATTTCGGCTATCTTTATAACACTTAGTTCATTCAGCTTTATAAGGGTTAGCATAGCATCATTCTTTGCAGTTTTAGTCTTTGGTAATTTATTTGCAAGAATCGGTTATGAAATGGTATTGATGTTGATAACTTTGGTTAATAATACGACTGAGATCAACAACAAGCTTAGTGGTTCTAAAAAAGAGACAGTTTCTAAACCGAAGAAAAAAGACAACGAAGAAGAAAAATAATTTAAAAGCTCTCGACTTTATAGCGAGAGCTTTTTGATCAATATAATTCGTGACATGCACCGCTTTCCGGTTTATAAAAGCAATGGCTTTTATATTTTCCCGAGTAAGGCTGAGAATAAAACGATGATTTACAATTTTGATTAGTCGGCGGAGCATAAAACCATAAAGCATGAGTTGCGGGGTAGTAGTATTCTCCACGCAGACAACGTTCGGCAAGTTCTTTTTCTTGGCTGGTAGATTTGCTATAGAAAAGGGAACTGTTTACTCCAGAAAATCCTCCGGGATTCTGATATACTACATCGTATATAGTTCGGATATCTTTAAAAGTATAACAATTGGCAATACTGCGATTGACAATGACATTTCCGACCATGAGCATTCCTAAATTACCTTCGCCGAGAGCTTCTGCTCTCATCAATCTTGCCATCAAATCTAGTTCTTTGGAAGTATAATTTACTAACATACTATCACCTATAAGTATTATATGTTTTTTTAAGCAAAAGGTCCTGTTTAAATTAAATTAGTGAAATGAAGATGTACGACTAATCTGATTAGTTTATAATCAAACGCGATAAACATTTTTACCATTAAACTTGCTTTTTTTCACTAGACGTTTAGGCGACTCATCAATTACATTGCCAGGTTCGAGATCTTCGAATCTTTTACTTTGACTTAAAGCAATTTGTGAGTTATCACACTCAAAAATATGATAGCCATCTAAATTTCCAATAAACAACATAGTATTAAAACTTTTCATGTGGCTACTTAATAAGTTAAAATTTACGATGCTAATATGATCCAATAAATATTTAGTATGCTGCCTTTTTTCTTTGTCTGGTATCTGTGGAAATTTACTTGATGGAAGCATTCCGAAATCGACATATTCGCAAACTCCTTCATAATAAATTCCTCTATTTTTTAGGTAATCGATTGTCAAGTCTAAATCATCGTAAGTCTCAGTTGGAAAACCACTCATCAATACCGTATCAACATATTTGCCTGCATCGCGAAGTAATCTGACATAATAATCATATTGTTCTAATGTGTGATTTCTTCCCATCAATTTGAGCAATCGATCACTGGCAGTTTCCAATTGCATACCAACACTTTTGACTTTTGGATTGTTCACGAGTTCATAAATCAATTCGGGATACATATTAGCAGCGCATAGTTCATTGATTCTTATATTTAATAGTCCCTCTTCATTTGATATCTCATGTATAATCTTATGTAAAACTCTTTCCTTATACAAATCTATTCCATATAGTGTAGTGTTTTCTCCACTAAAAGTAATACTTCTCGTACCGGTTCTAATTAAATTTCTTAGATGTTCTAGCGCATGCTCATAAGGAACAGAGATGACCCTAGAATTATTATAATTCGTTTTACAAAAAGTGCATCGATTACTACAGCCGTCTTCTAAAAAAAATTGTATAGATGTATTAGTTTTATATAGAAATCTCGTTCGGTTTGTAAGTCTAGTTTTGTAACTATTTCTTTTATTTTCTGATGCGATATAATTGAATACCGGAATAATAAAGTCTCTATTTTTAATAATTTTAAAGCTATCGTCATCTTTAAGTGCATCAAACAAGCTATCAAATTTAGTCAGACAACCTACAATGATAACTTTTGTTTTCTTTGGTTTACAACGTTTTAGAAGATACAAATCGTGTAGACATTTTCTTATTGTATCAGCAACTCCAGCGCAAGTTATATAAAGTAAATAATCAGATTCTTCTAAGCATTTAGCTCTTTCCAGTCCATAATCTTTTAGCTTTTCTATAAATTTTATTTCCAACGTATCTTCTCTTACACAACCATTTCCAAGTATCGATAATTTCAAAAATTTCACTTCTTTTCTATTAAGCTATTATACTGATTATAGAAATAAAATCAATTATTTATAAGAATTGTATATAAAAAAGTTCCAAGACAAAGTCTGGAACATCGATTTTTATTTGGCAGGGGCGGAGAGAATCGAACTCTCATCAAAAGTTTTGGATCCAACTGCTGAACCATAAACAAACCATATTACAGCAAATCAAAGAAAAGTATTTTGTAAATTTCCGGTTTTTACTTGAAATTTAGCTTTATTTTCTTGAACTCTAATAAGAGTTAGCTTTTTTAAATGTAGCATATAAATTACAATTTAACTCATCATTGGATAATTCGCAATACCATAATGGATTATTATTATCTGGCATAAAAGTTATTTCAAAGTCATTAACTTCATATTTTCCATTTTCGGTAGTATTGTTCTTATTATTTAGAGTTAGCGAGTATGTTAAATTATCATTGATTAATAGTTGATAGGGATCTTCATAATTATTAGCAAATATTGGATTTCCTGATGCATCAATTGATATGACTGTTTTATGTTGAGTTCCATCAGCTTCCCAATGCCCAATATATTTTGAATAATCTTCCCTTGATTTACACTTATAAGTATATGGCTTAAATCTAATATTAAATTCAATGTTATTTTCTTCTTTTACACAGTAATAAGCATCTACTAATAAACCTTTATCAACATATCCACCGTTACTATATATTTTTTCTCTTATATGCATAAATGGGCTATTCTTAAAAACTACTGCTTGAATAGTATCTATAATTATTATACTTAAAATAGATATAATGATTATCAAAATTATTTTTGTTCGCTTTTTCATATACTACACCTTTTCTCATATTATCTTAACACGTCCATAGATGGGTTGTCCAGTTAAAACATACACCTTGCATATTATCCCAATTGCTCCAGGAAGTTTTCCAGTCAAATACTTTTCCCATTCCCCATCCGCTAAAATTGAAATTCTTTGATGTTGCAAGATCAATATCTCTCACGGCATGTTGATATGAACCAGCAACTTGCAAATTATAGTCAGAATTGCTACCATAAACATATAAATCATTTTGTATATATGAATATGCATCATCAACAAGGTTTTGTGATATACTTACACCACTTTGCTCTGTATCACTGATCTTCATATTTGTTCCCATATAACTATAATCTACATATTGATGAGGTGTCTGCTGAGCGGCTGTATTAAACCATTGACGACCAATAGCTCTTGTCATTGTGAAATTATTAAAGAGTAAACCTATGGTATCGTAAGACCTTACTACAGGCATAGTCTTCCATTGATTTATCAGCATTAATTTTTCATCTGGTATTTTTTCATAAATAACGAATAATCTTTTTGCTGCTGTCTCCCAACAATCTGCCGATCCAGAAACATCACAATAATCTCTTCTTTGTATTGGTTTCCAA
>CAZKKM010000014.1:21882-22739 GCA_964553435.1 uncultured Muribaculaceae bacterium
CTGCGGATAATTGCTTTTCTGTTACAATATCATTACTTGAGTTTTCTCCATCAATATAGGTAGATATTTCTACATATTTAACAGCATAATTAAGAACGGGAATTAAATCGCCATTATCATCAAACCATTCTTCACCTATCTTAAATGGTTGTTCTTCATATAATTTTTTTAAATCAGGAGTAGCTTGACTCAAAAATTTTGAAACTCTGTCAGTGTCTTTTACAACATCGACATTTTTAATCTTAGCACTATCTAAGTCATCCTCCAAGCAAACTTCACTTGCATTTACTGTATTTATTCCAAATAGAAGTATAAAAGACATGATTGATATAATTGTTTTCTTTTTCATTTTTATTTCCTTTCATTTTAATTTTTATGTTTTGTATCATTAATTTTAAATTGACTAAAATAACTTGCAAAATTGCAAATTTCATTTGATTATAAATAGTCGTAGAATCTAATTATTTAAAAGCTCCACACATCACCTGCTTTACATATTGAAAAATAAACAAATTAGCTAGCATAATAATTTACTTTTCAAATAAATTTTAATATTGCTATATATAAAAAGCAATTAAAATCACTAATTTTAATGTCGAAAAAAAGTAGCTCTTTTTGTTTTTCATAAATAAATGTAATATTCTTATTCTAAATTATTAGTTACCTCTTACGTATTGTTTGAGGACAATTATAATTTTTTATTATAAAATATAGAAAAGACTGTAATAAAATTAGATAGTTAATTTCATTACAGCCCGCTAAATTTCTACTGGCAGGGGCGGAGAGAATCGAACTCCCATCAAAAGTTTTGGAGTGTAAATCGACCACCCTCTGCATTTGTTCCTAATAACCTAATT
>CAZKKM010000015.1:0-22131 GCA_964553435.1 uncultured Muribaculaceae bacterium
AGAGATTATCTCTCTTTCTGCGGATGGCCTCGGGTCTCCGATTAAACCTGTCGCTCCGCCGACCAATATGATGGGATGATGCCCATGATCGGCAAGTCTCTTACATATAAGAAAACTCGAAAGATGTCCGATGTGCAAAGAATCTCCAGTCGGATCTGTTCCTATGTAGAACGTAACCTTTTCCTCGTTCAATAATCTCTTTATTTCTGGACTCGTCATATCTTTTATGAGCCCACGCCATTCTAGTTCTTCATATAATGTCATATCAAGAAGCTCCTTCCATTGAACAACATTATAGGTCATTTATTCTTCAATGTCAAAGTGTAAATTTTTGATAACAAAATGATCGATAATACCATAGACTATAATAGGAGTTAGGAGGTTATATTTATGTATTATTACGGATATAATAACGGCTATGCCGGTGCCAATTCTGGCTATTACCAAAATCCATGCTGTGGTGGCAATAACGGTTTCGTAGGATATACTCAAGGCGGTTATGGCTTCGGCGCAGCATTGTGGATCGTATTGTTCATCTTACTTGTCATCATCATCGGAGCCGGCTGGTCTTTCGGTGGCAACAATAATAACATGGGTCCTAGACGTTAAAAAAAAACAGTTGCGAACTCTCGTGAGTGCGACTGTTTTTTTTGATGATAATTGAATTTCCAGTAGAAGAAATATGCCGAAAAGACGAACATTCAATACCATCTTTTGGCAATCTCGGCATTTTCACTCGAAGGTGACGGAGAAGGCATTTTGAAATCGATGCTCACCGGCATGTTGAACGATTTTCCGAAAGCCAAAGCACTTCCCGGTGACAAAGACTTTATCTTGTTTATCATGCTTTCTGTCACATATGGAACAGAAGTTCTTATGAAATCCAAATCCTTAGCATGTGTCATCTTGAAGATGAAATAATTGGCACATTGTGAAATGCAAGTCTCCGACAACTCGACCGGCCGCTGCGAAATGAATCCCATGAGGACTCCGTATTTTCTTCCTTCCTTGCAGATGCGTTCGAAGATGTTGTAACCTATGACATCGACATCGCTGTCGTTTTGGACGTATCTGTGAGCTTCTTCCAAGATGATATTGAATGGTTCGCTCGCCCGCTCTGGCAAGTCTTTTGCATATTCGTAAATCATGCGCGAATAGATTTTGGTAACTGTCTTTGCAAAACGATCATCTATGTAGTTGATATTGCAATTGACGATTTGAGCTCGCGATCCATCCGCATTTTCGAACAATCCCCGAATGAACTCCTCTCCTGTAACATAATCTGTTTCGAAGTATCTACGATAATCACTCTTGATGAGATTTTGAAGACGAATCTTCAAAAAATTGACCGCATCATAAGTCTCCTCGCTCTTCCAAACACCTTCGTCGATGAGTGCAAAATCCAAAGAATCCAAAAGTTGCTCGAGTGTATATTTATACGAGCCGTCCGGCAACGAAAGATGAATATCTTCGATGACGAACTCTTGCAATTTGCTCTCGACCAATTCTATCGAATTGATTTTTCCGGTCTGATCGACGAACATACACTGTTTTATAGTTCTCACATACCCAGGCTGAATTATCTTCGTCTCGGCATTCAAGTCGTCTGTATTATAACGGGATAGCAAAGAGAGCACATGATCTCGTATTTGGACAGAGGATCTACCGCTTGTAAGAATTTCCAAAAGTGCCGAAGCTATGACACTGTTTTTATATCGTCTCGACTCATCCGTCTCATGGGTAAAGACATCTACGAACCTCAAGGCTTTGTCGATGACTAAAAGCTGAGAACTCTTTGTGGCATTTAAAAGAAGAGCAATGTCGTCCTTATTCATCAACCACAAAGGCATCTTCAAAAGTTCATCATCTCCTTTGGTATTGGTCGTCCACGACTTGAATGTTCCAGTAGGTAACTTAGAAAATGCACTTTTGTACTCCCCGTACGCATCGAATATCAAAAGTCTAGCTTTCTTGGGTTTGCTCACTTCGAAGACATTTTGAATTATGCGCGAAAATCCGCACGATTTACCCGATCCTGTCGATCCAAAAATGGCAAAATGAGAACCGAACATCGTCTCCAAATCGACTCCGACTTCCACATCGTACAAAGTGGCCTGACCGAGAGGAAACGCAGAGCCCTTGGGCTTGCCGATGATCGTCGGAATGAAATCGCTCGCCAGCAAATACACTTTAGCTCTAAAAGATGGTCTCTTGATCGTCCCGTAATTGAATTTCCCGTCCACGTACTCTCCTACGATGCGGACATGGGCTATGTTTCCCTTAGAAATTTCGTTTATCTCTCCTATGAACTGTGCGTCATCATCGACGAACAATGTAAAATTGTTCAACATATTCTTCGATTTAGTCACATCGAACGAAAGTTGAACTTGGACATCGATATCCTTTATTTGCAAGATAGTACCGATCATCTATCCACACCCTTTTCTCTTTACATTACTAATTATAAAGTATAATCGTCCCCGTTACAAGAAAAATGTGTACAATATCTCAAATCTATGCTATAATATTTCGACAAAAAGGGGGATTTTCATATGAATAAAAAAGGGACCAGTTCCATCAATTTGGAGCAAGTTTTATCGACCGATAATTTTCAAGATTTTTTGAGATTGACTAGGCAATTGCCTTCTGCTGATATGAAAGAAAACTTCGAATTGATCTCTCTAGCACAGGCGGGCGATGCCAACGCACGCGAAGAACTGATACTGAAAAACCTCCGACTCGTATCTTCTTCCTTACTAAAAAAATCGTATAGACCCAAAAATTGTGATAAACTCGATATGTTACAGGAAGGAATACTAACTCTCATCGAATCTATAGACAAATTCGACGCAAAAAAGGGAACTGCTTTCTCTACATACGCGACTTCCAATATAGAAAATAAATTCAAATCGATCATCAGCAACTACGATCATATCATCAACCGTCCGAGCGATTATACGACCGATAAAAATCAATATAGAAATTTGAAAGAAGACTGTGCCAGACGTGGTATTCCGCTTCCGAGCGACGACGAAATTGCTGCCGAATTTCATATTTCGAAGGAAACTCTTCAAATCATCCGTACGGAGGACTGGCTTAATCCGATCAGTTTGGATGCCCCCATACAGAAAGAAGACGACGAGACATACTTGCCTCACATCGAATCTTATGAACGCGGTTATGCCAATATCGAAGATCGCATCTATCAAAGTGAAATATTCGCCTTCTTGAAATGGCACTTGGATTCGTTCGAATATTTCGTTTTATACTACCGTTTTTTAAAAAACAATCCTTGTACATTGTCGGAGTTGGCTGAAAGACTACATGTCAAGCCTCAATACATCAACCAAAAAGAAAATGCCGTTCTCCAAAAAGCGGCCGGTTTTTATGATTCTTCTTCCAATTTTATAGGTCACCTCACCGAAGAGCAACGAAATATAGTTCATCGTGGATCCTTTCGCTTTGAACCGATGACTCCCGAAAAAATCGTACGTTTTTTATTCATAAGAGATATTCTCAGTCCTATCGAACGAAACTTCATCATGAACACAGTTTTCACAAACATCATATATTCCTCTTTGGAGCTTGCCGATATTTTGGGCATTCAACCTCACGAATTGGATGCGATAGAACGGAATCTCGAAAACAAATTGCAAAGTTATTTTGAAGAAAACGAAAATCTCTATAAACTCTTCTATGAAAACATCCTTTCACATTATAAGAGCCAAATATTTAAACTTGAACTCACCTCAGATATCGGAGATTTTCTTTATAAAGATTATACTTGCATTCGCGAAATGTGGGAAGGTAAATCTTATGATGATGTTGTCATCTTTGCAAATAGATCCGACATATCTATCGATGCAGAATTGGATCGCAAGCTGAGAGAATATTTTGGCGACACGCAGCCCATTTCTACCAACAAACTTCGGCTCGAAAAAAAGCTCAATTATTTACGAGCTGGATTCCATAAGAGAAGTGACATTCCTCGTCCTAAACTATGGAAGACGTTTAAGACCAACAAAGACGATTTTACTCCCGAACAATCGCTCGCCTTATCTTATATGTTCGGTAAAATTTCTTTAGAAGAAGCCCGGGCTATTTGTCCAACTTTCGACTATTCCGGCGATGCCAATGCTCGTGGATACGATAAACTTCTTGCCATGCACTTTCATCTTTTTCCTTATAGAAGTCTCAAACTCGACAAAAAACGTTACCTTTTCATAAAAGATCACATGAAGGATTCGACATCTGCGCATCTCTTCCCTATGCTCGATCTTCATTTTGGCATAAAGAAGCGACCATTCGATCTCGAAAAAATGGCCGCATATCTTAAAACCGATGTAAGTACGGCTGCCTCGATGATAAAAGCTGCCAAAGAGGAATTGATCGACAATTACCTCGGCATATCTTCTGGGCGCCCTTCGATCGATCTCGAGGCTTACCCAGAGTGTTGGCACGATTCTCATATCGAATTCAAAGAACCTCAAAACACTATCATGCATCTTTTCATCGAAGAAGGCAAAACTCGAGAAGAAATCATCTCCACTACGGGATTGAAACCGTCAAAAGTATCTGCTCTCATCAGTGATGGTCTATTCAAGCTGGATATGTACCGTTTTGATCTGAGCGGCGAATCGTCTTATACCGTTAAAGAACTACTCACTACCTTAAAGATTTCACAAATGGATGAAAAACTGAAACTCGCCCTACGAGACCTCCTTGCCGGTCAAGATGAAAAAAATGTCTCCGACATACATTCCATACCTATTCAAAAGATACGTGCTGGCTTGTCCAATTTGAAAACAGCAACCAAAACCCGACTTGTCGCTCACATCGAACTTACTTCGAAAGAAATTGCCGCAGAGATAGAAGCACCCGAATATGCGAACATTCTCCCAGCACGTGCTCGCAAAATACTTTCGCTTATCTTCGGCATCAAAAATTCTCACAATCCGGAAGGGCTCACCTTGAACAATGTCGAGACAGCTTCTATGCTCGGCATCAACAAGAAAACCGTATCCGACTATAAAAATCTCTACCTTGCCAATTTGAAAGCCAAAAAGGCGGGAATTTTGAAAGCCGAATTGGACGTTTTGACAAAGGACGAAATATGCATCATCACATCCGATCGACATATACCGATCAGTCCCAAAGAAAGAGAAACACTCGAATTGTTCTATGGGCTTGCTGGCCACAAAACCCACACCATCGAAGAGATATGCGCTACTTTAAAGTTGGATGCCGATACAGTCCGCTATCGAATAAGACATGCTGCTATAACCATCAAAAAATACATGTGTGGCGAAATAAAAAGAACCATCTCATTCGAAGATGATGTAGAACCATACCTCAAATATTTCACCTACTCGGACCGTCTCATCATAACATCACTTCTTCGAGAAAAAATGACCATAGAAAGTCTAGCAACCCAACAAGGATGGAGCCACGACCGCACCTTAAATCATGCACACAAACTCAAACTTTATTTAAAAGAACTGCAAGATGGCAGAACTCCGGGTCTCGATTTCGACATGTTCTATGCGACAGTCGACGATGAAACTGTTCCTTTCTATGGCGACAAGCCGCTTGCTAAGCATTTGTTCGACCTCTATTATGAAAAAGATCTATCTTACAAAGGAATACAGCGAACCCACTATCCAAATATGAGCGAAGATTCCATCAAAAACAACATCTTTCAACTCATCGTCGCTGTGATGAAAAGACAAATTTACGGCATCAAAAAGACTCCTGATTACTCTTATGAAGAAATTCGTGATTATTTTCTTCGCCATCAAGAAACTATGTCTCTCACTGATAAAGCCAAATACTGTCAATACTTTTCCAATTACAAAACTGTAGTGGTGCCAACACGTCCTCGAACACCTAAATTCATCGCTTCTGACCTTCTTCGCGAAAAAGACGGCTATATAACTTTGACTCCAAAAGATAAAGACCAAATTTTAAAAGAGTTGATCAAGCACAAAAATGCCTTCTCTCGGCAAGAAATATACAGTATCTGTTCGTTCGTCGGCCTCTCTACTCGTGCTTGCATGAAAGGCTCCGATAAAAAACAAGTTCTCGATTTTTTCATGGATTTAAATGTAACACAAGACAAACACTTAACGATGACTCCTATAGACAATTAAAACTCCCGTGGGGAGTTTTAATTGTCTATTCTACGCGATACTCATTTCCTATAGTGCCATCTCCGATCATCTTATTTGCGTATTCAACCGAGATGTTTATGACCGGTGCGATCGCACCATAGTTGTCTAATAAATAGTTAGTTAACTGACCAGTAGTATGATGAACCAAAGTCACTCTAGCACCAATGTTATCCATCAAATAAGGTGACATCGACCAATACCACTCAATAGGACGATATAAATAATAACTTTTGTTTGTCGTTCCAAACTTTCCTGATCCTGCAGCTACTATTTCATCTGCTGTTATAAGCCCTACTGGATATGTGAGTGCTCCGTTTCCCTTTTCTTCGTCACTTACTGTAAATGCGTCATTCTTCTCAGGACATTTAAATGTCGGCCTCACATTTGTATAATTTATTCGTTCTACTCCTAATCTTGCATATACACCATATGCAGTATAATTTTTTCCATAACCTAATCCTGTATCACTGCTAAATCCTGTTACATCTTTACCCGGTGTACTTCTGTCATTACAGAATAGAACGTCCGCGACCGCACTTCCATATCCTGCATCTTCGATGTTTGTCTTGTACCATTCATCTACTGTCTTTTTGATAGCAGAACTCTCCGTATTCGTTTGAGCCTGTTCTTTACTCGTGCTTGCCGCTGTTCCAGCTGGTCCGTACAGCCAGCCTAAATATTTTACATCATTATAGTTTGAATTATATGGTTGACCGGTATGAGTAAATCTATTCGAATCACTAGATCCGTTCGCGTGTGCTTCAGTACCATCGTAGATGATTCTCAAACTACCATCTCCATTTACTCGAATAATTCTCCAATACATATCTTTTCCTGCTCTATCTACCTTTGTACAATTCACATTATAACTACTTGCATTTTGACATTCTTGAAGTGTAGAATATTCCGCCGATGTTGTATCTGTTTTACTATACTGTCCTCTATATATTACAGGTGTATTTAAATTCCATTTCCCAAACTTGACGTAGTTGTTTGTAACCGCTCCTCTATAGTAATAACTCGTCCCATAGTCATCTTCCATTTCAAAGATTCCTTCATCTGTTAGAGCAGGATCGGCAAATTCCGTCTTTGCCCCGTTTGAAGAAGCTGCTATTTTATCGCTAAAAGAAGGTTCCTTGTAATTTATATCCACTAAATTGAAGTCAGTATAGAATACTGCATTCAAATCTGCATCTTGATTTACATCGTTCAAATAGTTCAGTGTAACAGTCAAATTATAGTAATATGTTTTTCCAACTGGTATAGTTAATGAATCGGCTAATATTTTATTTGAGCTTTTCTTTGATTGAGGCACATTAGTCTTACTTATGACTTCTGTATGTGCTCCTTCTTCTGTTTCAGAATAACTCAAAGTATAAGTCAAACTATCTTCCAAGTAAGTGTTGACTAATCCTTGAAAGTACATCTTCACATTAGCCTCGGCCGTTCCTGTATTCGTAATCGTGAACTTTTTAGTAAGAGATTCTCCGAAAGATAGTTGTCCAGTAATACCAGTGTCATTATCCGCGAATCTTGCACTCACTGTCGCCGTATTTATAGTTGCTTGCACAGGTCTCATTTCTCCCACCGCTGTGAAATATGCATACGAAATAGTTCCTACGATTGTCAGAATAGATGCTATTCCTACCATCAAGCATAACACTCTCTTCGTCTTTAAATCCATCATTCTGTCTCCTATTCTCTCTTATGACATCCTTGTCATATCTTACTACAAGTATACAACCAAACAGTTATAAACGCAATTGATTTTACAATATGAAACTTATCTTTTTACATAAACATAATATAATACTTATCACAAAAATTTTGTCAAAAAAAGATGAACGATTATCCATTCACCTTAATCAAACTACATAAACTTTTTTATTAAATCTTTTTTTGTTTTTCAGAGTGTTGAATTTATTATAAAAACAATATAATTACGTAGGTGGTAAAATGCTAAATTTAATATTGAGTCTTCTAAAAGGAATGAGTTTATTTACGGGCTCTTATTCGGTGAACGTCTTTCCAGAACCACTTTCGAGTGAAGAAGAAGAGCACTGCATCGAAGGTTTGTTGAAAGGCGATGATGAATGTCGAAGTAAGCTCATCGAGCACAATCTGCGTTTAGTAGCTCATATTGTCAAAAAGTTCGATGCCAAAGGTTCCATGACAGATGATCTGATCTCTATAGGAACGATAGGTTTGATCAAGGGAATAGACTCTTACGAACCATCAAAAAAAGTAAAAGTGACGACTTATGTCGCTCGCTGTATTCAAAATGAACTTCTGATGTACTATCGCAGCACCAAAAAATTTTCTAAAGATGTCAGTCTAAACGACTATATCGGTTATGACAAAGAAGGTAACGAAGTCAGTTTATTAGAGGTATTAAAAGACGAAGAAACTGATATCTTAGACGATATCCATCGTCGAGATCTATTAAAAAAATTGAACGATTATATGGATGTGCTCACTCCACGAGAAAAGATGATTTTAGAACGGCGATATGGACTTAAAGATCAACCGGAACAGACACAAAACGAAATAGCTGCTTCTCTTCACATCTCGCGAAGTTATGTCTCCAGAATCGAAAAAAGAGCTTTGACGAAGATATTGAAAGAATTTTTGAAGAACAATTCCCAAATAAAATGATGATCCTTCACGGTCATCATTTTAATGTCGTCTCACAAGAATATCCCTCGCAGTTTATCACGAGTGATTCGTCGATGAATTCTTTCGAAATCGGATGCACCTGCTTTTCCAAATAACTCAATTGGATGAGTTCATTCAAAGTGACTGGATATTTAGTGCACTTCTCTTCGATGTAACATTTTCTAGCCGCCTCTTCTATTTTATTCTCCGCGACACGCAAAAGTTTTTCATTGTGGCGGGTCATGACTTTCATAAAAGTGGCACCCCCTATCAATGCGACGATTCCCAAAAACAACAGAAAAGATATTTTACCTGTCTTTGCCATAATAATCCTCGATAAACCTTTCTCTAAATTCCGTCATGCAGTCGTTCTTTATCGCCTCTCTTATTTCTTCCGTCAGATGAACTAAGTAGCGGATATTGTGAATAGACAATAGTCTCGCTCCAAAAACCTCGTCACATTTGATGAGATGATGAATGTAAGCTTTCGTATAGTTCTTGCACGCATAACAGTCACATTCATTAGATAATGGTGTAAAATCTTCTTTGAATCTCTGGTTCTTGATGTTTATTTTTCCATACTTCGTGAGCACATTGCCATGTCGTGCTAGCCTTGTCGGACTGACACAATCGAAAATATCGATACCTCGCATGACATTTTCTACTATATCGATAGGGTCCCCCACCCCCATCAAGTAACGAACTTTATCTTCGGGCAAATGACGTGTCGCATACTCGACCATCTTGTACATCGTCGGCTTATCTTCTCCGACACTCGTACCCCCGACAGAATAACCGTCGAAGTCCATTTCGACTAAAGCCTTGGCACATTTCTCGCGCAAATCTTCGTACTCTCCTCCTTGTACGATTCCAAAGAGCGATTGGTCTATACTCGTATGAGCGTCCTTCCCTCGTCTTGCCCATTCGAGTGTTCTATCGACCGAATGTTCGATGTATTCGCGCGTACTCGGCCAGGCCACACACTCATCGAAACTCATCGCTATATCGCTTCCGAGTTTCTCTTGAATGTCGATGGATTTTTCCGGAGTCAAAAAGAGTTCGTCTCCATTATATTGATTTTTAAATCGCACTCCATCGTCGGTGATATCTTTCTTTTTAGCTAAACTGAATACCTGAAATCCTCCACTATCGGTTAGTATGGGTCCATCGTGATAATTCATGAACTTATGTAATCCTCCTGCTTTACAAACGATATCTTCGCCAGGCCTCAACCATAGATGATAAGTATTCGCGAGGATTATTCCGGCATGAGTTTCCGCGACCTCTTCGGGACTGAGTGTTTTCACCGTAGCCTGAGTCCCCACCGGCATGAACATCGGTGTCTCATAAACTCTGCCGTTCCATTCGATCTCTCCGAGTCTCGCTCCCGTCTTGGCATCCTTCTTCTTCAAATTGTATTTTATTTTCATAAAATCACCCACTACTTTATTATCATCGCGTCGCCGAAGGAGAAAAATCTGTATCTTTCGGCGACAGCATGTTCGTAAACTTTCAATACGAATTCTCTACCAGCAAATGCACTGACCAACATCAACAATGTACTCTTCGGCAAATGAAAGTTCGTAATGATGGAATCGACACATTTGAACTCGTATCCGGGATATATGTATATTCCCGTATCCTCTTCACAAGCAACGAATTTGCCGTATTTAGAATACACAGACTCCAAAGTTCGCACACTTGTCGTTCCCACGGCGACGATTCGTCCGCCATTTTTCTTAATTTCGTTTAACACTTGTGCACTTTCTTCACTCATGACAAAATGTTCCACATGCATTTTATGATCTCTAATATCTTCCTCCTCGACAGGTCTAAAAGTACCCAATCCGACGTGCAAAGTGACATGGACGATTGTCACACCTTTTCTCGCGATTTTTTCGAGCAAAGCTTCGGTAAAATGAAGACCTGCCGTCGGTGCGGCAGCACTTCCCGAAAACTCCGCATAGACAGTTTGATAACGATCTCGATCTTTCAATTCCTCGTGAATGTAAGGAGGAAGAGGCATCGTACCAAGCTTCTCTAAAATTTCCATCAGAATGCCCTCGTAGATAAGTTGGACATGAACGATTCCTTCCTCTAAAATCTCGAGGACCTTAATCTTCAGTAAGCCTTCACCAAATGTGATGACCGTCCCTACTTTCAATCTTTTTGTCGGGCGACTTAAAGCCTCCCACACATCACCCTCGATGTTTTTCAAAAGAAGTATTTCTATTCTAGCTCCCGTCTCTTCTTTGAAACCGATGAGTCTAGCTGGAATGACCTTCGTATCGTTTATCACCAAAGCATCGCCGGGATTTAAAAATTCGAGAACATCGGTAAAAACTCTATCTTCATAAGTTTTCTTCTTTCTATCTAAAACGAGTAATCTCGATGCACTTCTATCTTTTAGGGGAGTTTGAGCTATCAATTCTTGAGGCAATTCGTAGTTATAATCTTCTATGTTCATTATTAAAACACTTCCTTAAATTTCGTCTCTCATATACGTGGAGAAATATTCTACTCCATCTTCGATCATTTGTCCAACAGTTTTCTCATCGTATTCGCCCACTTTGAAATGTAGAAAAAAGAAAGCTGCTATTTACCATATTCACTCAATTACTTAAAGGATGTTTAGAAGTGAGCTCTAATACTTTTAATCGCAATTCATCTAAACAATCCGCATTGTCGCTGTTTTTTAATGCCTCGGCAATTATGTAACCGACATTTTTAAAATCTTCTTCTGTAAATCCTCTCGTCGTCATAGCCGCCGTCCCGATTCTTATTCCGCTCGTGACCATCGGTTTTTCCGTATCGAACGGAATTGCGTTCTTATTTACCGTTATGTTTATTCCGTCTAATATGCGTTCTGCTTCGGCCCCGCTCATTCGGACAGAAGCCATCGTATCGATGAGCATCATATGGTTATCCGTCCCACCCGAGATTATTCTGAATCCTTCTTCCATCAAAGATGCACATAGAGAATGAGCATTTTTGATGACGTTCTCGGCATAATTTTTAAACTCTGGTTCCAAAGCTTCGGCAAAACACTGGGCTTTAGCCGCGATCACGTGCATCAATGGCCCACCCTGTATTCCGGGGAACACCATCTTATCTATTCTCTTAGCTAATTCCTCGTCGTTTGTAAGAATCATCCCACCGCGTGGCCCGCGCAATGTCTTATGTGTCGTCGTCGTAACGATGTGTGCATAAGGTACGGGAGAAGGATGAACTCCAGCTGCAACTAATCCGGCGATGTGAGACATATCGACGAGCAAATAGGCTCCTACTTCATCGGCAATCTCTCGAAATCTCTTAAAATCTATCGTTCGCGAATAGGCACTTGCACCAGCTATTATCATCTTCGGTTTCTCGGCAAGAGCTCTTCTGCGCACCTCATCGTAATCTATCATTTCAGTTCGTTGGTCCACTGTATAATCTACGATAGTATAATCTTTGCCGCTAAAGTTCAAAGGATGTCCATGAGTTAAATGTCCTCCATGCGATAGATTCATTCCCATCACGACATCGCCTCTTCCGAGCAATGTTCTATATACGATTAAGTTTGCACTGGCCCCCGAATGTGGTTGAACATTCGCATATTTTGATCCAAACAACTTACACGCATATTCGATAGCCTTCTCTTCGAAGACGTCTACATATTCACATCCACCGTAATACCTTCTATGAGGATATCCCTCGGCATATTTGTTCGTAAGGATGCTTCCTTGTAATTCGAGTATATCCTTAGATACGAAGTTCTCACTGGCGATGAGTTCTATGTTTTCTTCCTGTCTTCGCTTCTCATTCGTCAAAGCATTCCTCAATATTTTATCCACTCATCATCTCTCCTTTTTCTTTGCTATTATCAAATTATCTATTATCATCGCGACTGTCATAGGTCCGACTCCGCCCGGCACAGGTGTAATAAAGCTGGCTTTTTCACATAATCCTTCGAAATCGAAGTCACCGACTAATTTATTGCTTTCATCTCTGTTTATGCCAACATCTATGCCGACGAACCCGTCCTTCACCATATCCTTTGTGACCAATCCCTTTTTGCCGACCGCACTTATGACGATGTCGGCCACTTTGGTGATTTCACACAAATTTTTGGTTTTGGAATGACACAAAGTCACGGTCGCATCCAAGTTCGTCAAAGCCAAAGCCAGTGGCCGTCCGACTATCCCACCTCGGCCTAGAATGGCAACTTTTTTTCCAGAAATACCTATGCCATATTTATTTAAAAGAGCGATTATTCCCTTTACTGTACAGGGAATTAATATGGCCTTATTTTGATAAAGAGCATAAATGTTTTCGGTCGTAAAACCGTCTACATCCTTACCCTTAGAAATTCTATTAGCACATCTATCGAAGTCCATTTGATCGGGAATGGGACTTTGCAAAATGATACCCGTCACACGTTCATCCTCGTTTAGCGAATCGATGAGAGCTAGAAGTTCTTCTTCGCTTATCTGCTCACTCAATCTATGAGTTACTACTTCTATTCCCACAAACCTCGCATATTTTTCTTTGTTATGGACATATACCTCGCTCGCTTGGTTTTCTCCAACCAAAATGATATCTAGTCTGATAATCAATTTTTCTCGTTCGATAGTTTCTTTATATACTTCTAGTAATTCGTCACGATAAGCCTTGCCATCCATCAAAATCACGATTACTCCTCCGCTTCTGTATCGAAAAGAGTATATGTATGATTGATACCCAAATGCTTATAGGATTTCTCCGTCGCTATGCGACCACTTCTAGTTCTCTTGATGAATCCTTCTTGCAGCAAGAAAGGTTCGACGACATCCTCGATGGTCGTTACCTCTTCGCCGATCGATGTCGCTATCGTCTCTAGCCCTACCGGCCCGCCATTGAATTTCTGTATGAGACTAGAAAGATACTCTATATCTATTTCATCCAAGCCGTAATTGTCGACTTTGAGTCTCTGTAAGGAACTTCGTGTGATATTTATGTCGATTTTCTCATTGCCGCCGACCAAAGCAAAATCTCGAACTCTTTTGTATAATCTGTTAGCTATGCGAGGAGTCTTTCTGCTTCTTTTGGCCAATTCTAAAGCCGCTTCATCGTCGATTTCTATTCCCACTATGCGGCTCGTCCTTTTGACTATACGCGAAAGCTCATCGTCGGTATAATAGTTCAGCTTGCATATGATACCGAACCGATCGCGCAGCGGACTCGACAAATCGCCGCTTCTCGTCGTCGCTCCGACGAGAGTAAAAGGTGGTAAATTGATCTTGATGCTTTTCGTACTGCCCTCCGCACCTATTATGATATCCAATTGGAAATCTTCCATTGCCGGATACAATATTTCTTCGACTACTCGAGGCATCCTGTGTATCTCGTCTATGAAAAGTACATCGCCAGGCTCTAAAGTCGACAATACTGCTGCCAAGTCTCCACTCTTTTCGATGGAGGGACCGCTTGCCGTCTTTATATTGACTCCGAGCTCATTCGCAATGATATGAGCCAAAGTGGTCTTACCAAGTCCAGGAGGACCATACAATAAGACATGATCTAGTGATTCGTCGCGCATCTTTGCAGCCTCCACGAATACTCGAATGTTTTCTTTGACATCACTCTGACCGACATAATCGTCGAGCCGTTGAGGTCTTATGTTGTTTTCGAATTCGTCTCCAGCAACTTTCTTGCCATCCAAGACATTTTCGTTTTCTTTCTCTTTCACTTATGATCCTCCTTTATTTGAGAAGCAGTTTGAGTGCTTCTTTTACTTGTTCTTCGATCGTCATTGTTTTATCGACATTCGGTACAATTTTATTGATATCGACCGATTTATAACCCAAAGATTCGAGTACACTTACGAGTTCGAACGAATCGTCATTAGCTGTCGAATCGACATTGACACTTCCCAGTTTTCCCTTCAAATCCAAAACGATCTGCTTTGCCAACTTCTCTCCAACTTTCGGGAATTTTTTTAAATATAAGACGTTTTCTCTGTCTATTGCGTCGACTATACCTGCGACACTTCCCGTCGCGAAAAAACCCATGCCGACTTTGGGACCCAGTCCCTTTACATTCAATAGTTTCAAAAACAACTCTCTTTCATCTCTCGTCTTGAATCCGTAAAGTGAATGCTCATCCTCTCTTATTTGATTGTAAACGTAAACTGTCGCTTCTTTACCTTCCTCGAAACTATAAGGATTGGCTACAAAGATACTGTAACCGATACCAGAATTCTCGATGACGACTTGATTCGCCTCGACGAAAGCGACTGTCCCTTTTATATAGTTGTACATAGTTTTAACCTCCATATCCATTGTACCAAAAAAAACGATTAAAAAAAAGTCTCTGTGACTCTCTTCAGTTAAATTGTCAATTCATTTTAACAAATGATAATCTACATTACTTTTTCAATATTTTTTTAACTTTGTCGGTATCTTCGATATAAGTTTCCATATACCCGCATTCCGGACATATCGCACATTGCACTTTGCCTAGATTGTCTTTAAATAAACCCTGTTGAGTTATTTTGATTCCGTAACCTGCACCTTCAACTTTAATATCGATCTCTTCTATCATTTCGACATTGCATCTCAAACACCTTCTTTTCATAGGATATTCTAATCTCTTACTTTCATCTAAAAGATAATCGATAGAAATGCCCATGAGTTTTGATAAAGATTTTAGATTTCCTATTTCTGGTAATCCTTCATCATTTTCCCATTTAGTAATAACTTGTCTTGAAACATTCATCTTTTCAGCAAATTGCTCTTGTGATAAATTAAAAATTCTCCTGTATTCTTTTATCTTTTCATTTAACTTCATAATTCTTCCTCCCAATAGGACTAATATACTATTTATAAACGATTATTTAAAGAAATATTTCTTTACATTTATGCTACTTATCGTGTCATGCAAAGAATTTAGCATCGTAAATGAAGATGATATTTTAGAGTATTGACATTATCTATTGTTCTTTTATTGCATTTCTTTTTTCTTTATATTTCTGTAAAAATTCACACGTTATTTTCAAAATGATGACACTCGGCACGGCAAAGACCATTCCCAAAAGTCCAGCGAATTTTCCCATGATTGTCAATGCTATGACGATAAAAAGAGGATTCACTTTGATGCATTTGGCCATTATGAGCGGATTTATGATATTAGATTCGACCGTTTGAGCCAGGATGACACATACTAATGTTGCCACCCCTAATTCGGTACTCACAGAAAGTCCGACCAATACGGCTGGTATTCCTCCTATGTATGGACCGATAAAAGGGATTATATTCGTGACAGCAGATAAAACCGCCAAGAAAATGGCATACTTTAAATCGATAATTGTATAAAGAACACTCGAAATGACGAAAAGTATTGTCGTATCGATGAGTGTACCTTTGATGTATAATCGCATATTCAAGCTCATTTTGCGAACATATTCCAAAGTGATTCGACGATATTTGACCGGAATCAAATGTCTGAGATGTCCGTTGACCACATCAAAGTTGTAAAGTAAATAAAAACCGAATATATGAATCAATGCGAATATGCCTAGAAAAGAGATCAAATTGTTGCAAGACTCGAGTAATGCATCGACATCCGGTGAAAAACGTCCCTTAAGACCATCGAAAAAGGGCAAATTCGAAAGCTTGTCGATGAAATTTTCTATAACATTCAAGAGATTACCTACGTTATTCATTACGATTGGCAAAAGATACCAAACCAAAAGCCCATACAAACAGAGCATAATCGTGATAAGTATGACCAAAGAAAATTTGCCACCTATTTTTTTACTCATCTTTGTAAATGTAGGTTTTAAAATCCAAGCAAAAATGTACCCGAATATTATCGGAGAAGCTACACTTAAAACAGCACAAAATATATCGTAGAGTTTGACGAGTCTGAAAAGAACTATGGATAAGATACATATCGCAAGCCAAGAAAGATAATAAAAATTTTTATGAAGTTTTTCTTGCATAAGTTAAAAGGACTTACTTTAAGTCCTTCATCATGCTTTTCATATCGTTAGCCAATCGCTTTGTCTTGATGGGATGTTTCTGCATATAAGTGTATACTAAAGTTCCTACACCTAGACTGGCGAAAGCCATCGATGCGAGCAATGTCATATCTTTCTTTTTCATTCGATATATCTCTCCTAACTCACTATTATTATGGTCGAATTAATTCAATTTATTCAATAAACAGGCGACTAAATTGGTTTTTCTTCCCATACTATAGTCGTTGTTAGTGCCCATATAGAAAGCCTGAGGACTTCCTAGCAAAGTGAGACTCTTTTTGGCTCGAGATATACCCGTATAAAGAAGTTTGTTATAGAGCATTCGACCATATCCCATCGTAATCGGCATGATGACATGATCGAATTCGCTACCCTGACTCTTGTGAATTGTGATAGCATAAGCATGTTTCAAATTTATTATATCTTCCCGTTTATAATAGACGGCATTGCCGTAAAAATTGACGACGAGAACGCGATCCTTGGAACCGGGATTCGTTTCCGTTATGTATCCTATATCTCCGTTATAGATGTTGTTATCCGGATCGTTCATCTGTTGTAATACTTTATCTCCGACGCGATATATGACATCTCCAAAACGTATCTCACTTTTCCCTTTGGCCGCCGGATTGAACAATTCTTGTAAAACCGCATTCAAGTTGTCTATTCCATTTTCACCTTTGTACATCGGAGCTAAAACTTGAATGTTGCTCATATCTATCCCTTTTTTTATGGAAAGCTTACATATCTCTTTTATCGTATCTTTGACGACATGAGCATCGACATTTAAAAATGAAAAATCTTCTTTGCGAGCTATAGAGTCTTCATCCAGTTCATGATTCTTGATGTTTAGACATAGATAAGGAATAGAAGAACCGGCACTCTGCCTATATATTTCATGAAGAGGCACGTGATTGAAAATTTCACTCGAGATGAGATCCGTCAATATGAGTCCAGGTCCGACACTTGGCAACTGATTATCATCTCCCACAATGACGAGCTTGACCCCATCGGAAATACCTTTCAATAAAGCATCCATCAATTCCGTATCTATCATGCTGACCTCGTCTATTATTATGAGCTTCTCCATATGTTTGTTGTATTCATTATACTCGAACTTGCCTGTATTTTTATCCCATCTGAGATAACGATGTATGGTCATAGCTGGTAAGCCGGTCAAATCGCTCAATCTTTTGGCCGCACGTCCGGTCGGAGCCAACAAAGCAAGTTCCTGTAAAGCTGCCTCCTCGCTAAAAGGATGCATGTCGATATAAAGTCCTGCGATGGCCCTTACGATCGTCGTCTTTCCCGTTCCTGGACCTCCGGTGATTATCGTTATATTTTCTTCTAAAGATGCCTTTATTGCCCGAATTTGATCCGCGTTGTAATCTATTTTATGTGTTGCACTGAACCTTTTGATACTCTCATCGAGACCTTCTAACTTCGAAGTCTCTTTTGAATTTATGCGGAACAACGCGTCCGCGATAGCCAATTCTCTTTTGTAATTATCGTATAGAAAATACATGTCATTTTCGATGCGAATTTCATGTTTTTTAGAAAGAGTTTGTAGATAACCATCGAGTTCCTCTTCGGAAAGCACGATATTGAAGGAAGATAGTTTTTCCCTTATTTCTTCTTTATATGAATAAGTGTCTCCTGCATCGAATGATAACTCCTTGAGCGACTCTATTATGCAAGCTTCGATGCGATTGTCATCTGTCTCATCGTGCAAATTGAAGTATACTTTATCTAATGTCTTAAATTCTATTTCATCAATCAAAGTATAGACATTTTCTTCCAAAACACTCTTTACACTGAGACCGTAACTATTTAAAACTTTCATAGCCTCCTTCATTGAAAAACCCAATTTTGTAAGATATATGATCAATTCATCGCTTCCTTGATATTTCATGACTGAATTGTAAATGCTTTCCATCTTCTTTTCTGTCATTTTGGGAACTGACAAGAGGCAGGTTTTATCATCTTTGATTTTTTCCAAGGCATCTTCTCCCAAGACATCGACGATATCTGAGGCAGTCTTCTCACCGCATCCTTTGACTAATTTCGAAGATAAAAAATCGATAACTGCATCTTTTCCCTCTGGTTGAATATGCTCATAGGAAGAAACTTGAAACTGGTAACCATACTTTGCATTTTGAATGTATGACCCGTGAAACAAATAATTCTCATCGACCATCAGATCGTAAAAATAACCTGTAAAAGTGACAGTATGATTGACGAGATCTTCACTCAAACCTTCGCTCGCTTCTTTTACCCGAAAAAGGCCTACTTTGTAGCCATTCCCACCGTTCGCCTCGTAAATGACTTTTTTAAATTTTCCTTTGATGTATTCCATACTGTTTCACTTCCTAAAAATAGTTTAACATAAAAGAGACTTTATGGAAAGTCCCCGACCGAAAAACGGATTTCTCTTTACTTTTCTTTCGTTTCGTCCATCTTTTTAGGACCGTTTTGCAAATAATCGACGTACATATCGAATGGCATGACAGCATTTATCGTACCATTCAAATTGATTTCAGAACTCACTCTCGCACTCAAATTAGCCAAATGCTCGGCATAGTCTTTTTTAGTCTTTTCATCGTCCTTTGCATGTCCTTCATGGAAAGTCATATAATTCTTTATGTATTCACCATATATGCTCTTCCCATCGACCTCATTATTGGTTTTAGGTTCGCCGAAAAGCGCTTTTTCATAATAATTCATCTGTTCTGAATAGCCCTTTTTATCGTGCGATAAGACTAAAGTGGCGAGTGGAGATTTGAATAGATAATCGTAAAAATAACTTTCCCCTGCCGCAATCTGTTTGTCCAATTCCGATTTTGCAGTGACTTTTTCTACCTTCAACATACCGCCCGGATAAAGTTGTGCATCCTTTTTCAAATTGTTAAGGTAACACAACCTTTCGACTGTCATACCGAAAGCCTCTGCGATGCTCTCGATGGTATCTCCTTCTTTGACACAGTAACTTATATCTACAACATCGTTTATTATGTGTGGTTTACTAGTGACGATTTTTTCGACGAGTTGTTCATCCTCGGCAAAAGTGGAAGTTTCGAGTGTAGGCTTTGTAGAACTCTCTACTTCATTCTTTTTGGAAATCGCATCTAAACCGCACCGATTGAGGTTTATCTCCAAACCGAAGGTGGCGAGTCTTTTAAAAATGCGAACATTGATATGATAAACTCGCTCATCATCCGATATATATTTCCCTTTGAATGTTCTCGTTCTATCGTTACTCATCGCAATCACCTTATTATTAGTATAAATTCTTTACCAAAATTATTCAACTTTTTCTATTTCGCCATTTACAACCGAACCGTCAACAGACTTCACTTTCACACGATACGTCTCGCCTTCACTCAAATATTCTGGTATATCGACGAGCATATAATTCGACGTATGCCCACGTGCGTGCCCATTCTTGACTGTTTCGACGATTACAGATAAATTTTTTCCAACAAACCTCTCATAGTATTCTTCCTCGAGCCTTTTGGATAAATCGAGTATCTTTCTTACTCGCTCTTTTTTCGTCGTTTCATCTACGAAATGTTCCTTCATTTCTTCTGCTTTTGTCCCGTTTCTTAGTGAAAATGGGAAAGTATGTATCTTCGTGAATCCGATTTTCTCTATGAATTTGCAAGTTTCCTGAAAACACTCGTCGTTTTCGTGCGGAAATCCGACGATGAGATCTGTAGTTATACTGATGTCGGGTCGGATTGCCCTGATGCTTTCTATTTTTTCTTTATAATAGTTTGTATCGTACTTGCGATTCATCATCTTCAAGACCAAATCTGATCCCGACTGCAAAGGTATATGTAAATGGTCGCATATCTTTTCATTATGAGCTAACTCTTCCAAAAATTTCTCATCGAGCTCGGTTACTTCTATGCTCGAAAGTCGTATTCTCTCTAAGTTTTCGAACTTACTTACTCTCCTGATTAGATCGACTAAATCGAAATTTTCTCCTCTTCCATAAGAACCCGTATGAATACCCGTAAGAACAATTTCACGATGCCCGATTTCCACTAATTGAGCTATTTCTCTCTCAGCCACATCTATATCTTTACTTCTTAAATTACCCCTCAAATAAGGAATTATACAATAAGAGCAAAAATTGTCACATCCGTCTTGTATCTTGACGAAAGCTCTCGTATGATCGCTTTCATTTTTGAGCATCATATCTTCAAATGATGTTCCTAAAGACAGATCGTAAAATCTAAAGATGTTTTTTTTCTTTTTTAAATATTCATCGACTAATTCTGGAATTTTTGATTTGTCCTTGTTTCCTAAAAGAATGTCCGCGTCCAAGTCCTTCAACTTGTCTTGATGATTTTGCACACTGCACCCACACGCGACGAGAACTGCCTCTGGACATTCTCTTCTTGCCATCCTTATCATGTGCCGGCTCTTGGCATCACTTTGATTTGTTACCGAGCAAGTATTAATTACGACGACATCGGGTCTTTCTCCGAGAGAGACACTTTCATATCCCAAGTTTACAAATCTTTCCTTGATAAAATCACTTTCATAACTATTAACTTTACATCCCAAAGTCAAAACACAAAATCTCATTTCAAATCACCACCCATTTCAAGATTTCAAGCCTCTTTATTATAAAACAAACCATCAAATAATTCCACTATCATCACCCTAAAGAAATCATTTGTCATTATCTATCAATTCTTTTACCTCTTCAAACGATATCCCCAAAACTTTTCCGATATCCTCAAAACTGTAACTTTGTGATACCATGTTTTGAACGATTTCTTTTTCTCTTTTCGTATACCCTTCTTCGTGCCCCACAGAGTATCCTTCCTCTTGACCAGCTTTGTGTCCTTCAAAGTATCCTTCCTCTTGACCAACTTTGCGCCCTTCGGAGTATCCTTCCTCGCGTTCAGCTTCCAACATGGACAATTCATGATCATAAGCTTGGCCCAAAAATTCATCTGTCTTTTCAACCTTCTTCGCATCCCTTACATATTCTTCCATAACTTCATTTCCTTTCGCTAACTCCTTCGCTTCATCTCTATTTGTCAAAAGAATATTTTATTTAGTATAATTATTTTGATAATTCCTTAAAAGAAATCATTTGTCATTATCTATCAGTTCTTTTACCTTTTCAAATGATATTCCCAAAACTTTTCCAATATCCTCAAAACTGTAATTTTGTGATATCATGTTTTGAACGATTTCTCTTTCTCTTTTCGTATACCCTTCTTCGTGTCCTTTGGAGTATCCTTCCTCGCGTTCAGCTTCCAACATGGACAATTCATGATCATAAGCTTG
>CAZKKM010000016.1:0-20500 GCA_964553435.1 uncultured Muribaculaceae bacterium
CTACGCGATATTCGTTTCCTATTGTACCATCTCCAATCATGGTACTTACGTATTCAGCAGAAAGATTTATTACAGGTGCAATCGCACCCTTGGTGTATCCTCCATAATTGCAAGTTAGATGACCAATCCGTTTCGACATGAAATATATAGGTATTGCTGTTTTTAGCCATAAAATAAGGTGATAGTGACCAATACCAATTGCTCGGACGATACAAATAATAATCTGAATTTTTAACACCATATTTTGCTCCTGCAGCAACAATATCGCCAGTCGTTGTCTAATGACAACACGTTGAATATTAAATTTCTACAATAAAAATGTATGAGACTACTCTTCATACATTTAATGATTAAAAAATAAATACTAGCTAATTATGAAATCTTTTTTAATTTCATTCTTTTTCCAAAAGTTCCTTTTCTAGTTTTAGCTTCATTTATATAATTATTGACAAGGGCAGACCAATAACGACTAAAACCTGGTGCATAACTACTAAAGAAAAACTCTAATTTCGGTTTCAAATCACCACTTCTTGAAAATGTAACAGATCCGTCTTGATCAACACTTTTCGTAAAAAGTTCGGGATATTCTTCAACTCTTGATAAAGAAAACATATAGTCATAAGATTCGTGTATATAAACTCCTCCTGAACCTTCTCGAAGAATATAATCAGTAACTTCTCGTACTTCTTCTAGGCTAAATGGTCCTTCTTCTTTATGTAGCATCAATACTAATGCTAAAAATTCTCCAAATGGATTACCACTCATAAAAACCTCCTCGTAAAAAATTTAATAAACAAAAGTTTCACTTCTTGTCACAACTAGATTATATCATTATTTTCGGTAATCGAATAGTAAAATTATCTATTTTTAAAATTTTATATTTAGTATTAGTGATTAAATTATTAAAAAACTTCTTTTTAGTTTTAACATAAACATAATAGACTTGTTCGAGAATTAACCTTTTATAGAATTTGACAAATAAAATAGGTTAAAATATATAAAATAAAATCCTATAGAATTTATAAGATTTTTGTGAGAAGTTTTTTAAAAACTTAATTGCTATTTTTTTTATTCTGCCCCTCTTTCGAACAGCTTTGTCAACAAAAAAGAGCAAACGAGTGCTCTAATTTCTGCTGTTCATTATTCTTATTTGAATCGTCTTAACTTGAGCCGTATAAGTGACCGTCAAATCTTGACCTTCGACTAACACTGGAACTTCGAAAGTACCTGGTCCATATCCACTCAAATCTACGTAAGCTTTGATCGTCGCAATGTCGATTTTATCGATGACAGATTGTACACCCTTCAAGATGACGACCGGTTTGGTATCTTCCTGGTTGACCGCACTTGCGACATAAGATGAACTCAAATTCAAAGTATCTATCGATGTCAATTCGACTTCTCTCGTAGCTTCTCTGTCGACTTTGACTTCGACGGAAGTTGTCGTCTCACTCATCGATCTTACACCGCTCGGCTTCGTGAGTGTCGCGATGAACTTTTTGTCGGCATTCAATCCATCTACATCAATCTCAGCTGCAATGTAGGACAATTTAGATATCTCGGCTTGATCACCATAGACTCTGACTGTCGAAACGGATGATTTGGCTTCGGCGATGGCATACCCTGTCGCGAATGTTCCCACAGGTACCACTTTGACTGGCAAATCTACGTGATAAGAATCTACTTTGATCGTAGCACTTGCCGTACCCGGCACGACTTCGACGTTCTCGACCAATTTACCACTCTCGTCATAAGCGACTATTGGTAATTTATCTATATCGAACGTACCTGACTCTGTGAGTTCCAATGTCGATACGTCGATGAGTGCTTTGACTGTCGCCACTTTGGCGAGTGTCTCACTCGAACCCTTTATATAAACTTCGCTTTCTTTTAAAGCTACCTCGCTGACATTCAATTTGCTATCCAACTTATCCTGATTCAGTAAATCGAAAGTCAGAGTTTTGATATTCGAAATCTTTTCACTTATCTTGACGTTTACCGAGCCGGGCATCAAATTATAAGTGACCGATTCGACCGAATGATTGTACTTCAATTTGACGGTATGTTGTCCAGCCTTATAATCACTCAAATCGAGTACGACCTTATGTTCGCCCAATTGCTTGGCCAAATACAAATCGCTCTTGCGTCCCATCAATATGATATCGACTGTTTCGGGAATTCCCTCGACCACATATTTTTCTTCGTTATAGATGACCGAAACGGCTTGACTAGAAAGTATTTCGCTCTCCGTCTCGACCAAGTTGACAGCTCTCGAATCGACCACTATGAAGAACAACACGGCGACCACCAAGGAGATGATCAAAAGTGAATGAGGTCTATTGAATATGGCATCGAAAGCACCGACGTTCTTTTTCAAAAATTTGTTGACCTTATAGACGATAGCGCTTATCGGTGTGACGATGACTTTGTCGACTACTTTATATATTCCACCGAATATAGTTCTTATGAACTTAAACTTCCTTTTCGTTTTGCTCTTTTTACTCATCTATTTCACCTCTTTCGTCCGCAGCATAGAATATCTCCGTCTTAGGTGAAAGTTCATTGAACAACATCTTTTTGAACTCTTCTGGTGTCAAATTATAATTCATCTGACTGTTGATGGCTATGCTTATTCTTCCGGTCTCTTCGCTCACGATCAACACTATCGCATCCGATTCTTCCGCCAAACCTAAAGCCGCCCTGTGTCTCGTACCCAAACTTTTCGATAGCCGGTTGTCCATGCTCGTTTTGAACACACATCCGGCACAAGTTACCTTCGTACCTTGAATGATAACTCCACCATCGTGCAATGCACTGTTCGGATAGAACAAACTCTCCAAAATTTGAGCCGAAACATCCGCGTATATTTTTGTTGCCGGTAAAATATATTCTTGTAAACTGACGTCTCTTTCGATAGCTATGAGAGCACCGAACTTATTTTTGCGCAAATACTCTATTGCTTCCATAACTTCCGATACGAGTCTTTCTCTCTCGTCGCCAGACAGCACTTTATGGCGACCTAACAACTGGCTCCGTCCGAGTTGCTCCAATACGGTTCTGATCTCCGGCTGGAAGATGATGATGATTGCCAAAGGTCCCCACATGATGACATATTCCAGTAGTAATCCCACCGCATATAAATTCAATATGTTGCTGATGATTTTGATGATGATGATGAATACGATACCCTTGAATATCAGTACCATCTTTATGTTGTTTTTTAAATTTTTCAATGCGAAGTAGACGATGTACCACAATATGCATATATCCAATATTTTTGTAATCGTACTCCATACAGTCGTTAAAGTCATGATTTTCCTCCTTAATCACTTTTTCCATTATAACGCATCGCGTTCATTTTTTCCACTTTACACGTAATCTCAATATGATGCACCCCCACTGCTGCCGTTTTGACGGTATTTATTGAGTTTACACATTTACATATTTATTCTTTGCTTTACAAGATGTATTTACGTTTTGCAGGAAACATGTCTCTTTCGAAAAAGTCGATTAAGAATGTCCCTTTTTACTCTTTTTCTATGGCAATTGGGCACTGAACTTTGGAAGTCTTCCTGTCGGTGCTATGCCTATGTAAGTGCGCCCATCGTTGACGATGAGTTCTTCGCCATTCGCATACATGTAAGTTGTCTTACCGCCACGCGTTTTCTTCTCCCACTTGATGGGAATCGCTTTGCCTCTACTTACATAGTAACCCGTTCCCGAACCTATGTTGTTCATATTCAATCTGCCGTAATTGTCTATAGTCGTATAACCGACATTATAGACGATGATGTTATCGGTCGTGATTCTCTCTTTCGAAGTGTAATCTATGAGATCGACTCGATTTTGACTTCTCTTATACTGCTTAGTTTCTTCATCATAATAGAACTTTGCCACATAACCGCCCGAGAAAGAAACTTCTACGTACTTTGCATCGACTACTCCGTCCATGCCACTCATATCCACTTCGTCGACACTATATGCGAGTAAAGATTTCGCATCGCTCGTCGTCCGATATTTGTATCTTGCTGCCGCGGCTTTGAGGTTATCCATAGTCGTATAACCGGTGTGTTCATATGCGGCTTTGACCGTCTTGTCTCTTCCGAAGTATGCACCTTCTCCCGAAAGACCATTTATGTTGTTGATTCCCAAAGTATAAATGTCGCTCTGAGCTTGCGGACTCCATCCCCAGTGGACATAAATCGCATCGTTCTCTAGCGCATAATCGAGAAAGTAATGTCTACTACTTCGAATACTTTGCAACTTTGCCGTATTCTTATCTTTAAATAAAGCCATTTCTCTCGTGATGCCACCCTCGACGAGCATTTCATAGACGATATACGCATCGTTCAACCCGGATTGATAAGTCCAAACAGCACTGTTGTTGTTTATCATGACGGCATATGGTCTCGACTTACTATCCAAATCGATGACACTTACCTTTTTGACTGGTTCTACTATTTCATCTCCGGGGTTTTCCTGTCGGTCGTCATCTTGACTTCCAGATTTTCCACTCAACGCGACCGTAATTGCGATACCCAACGCAAGAACTGCGACACCTATCCCGATGAAAATGAGCAATCTTTTTCTGTCGTTCTCACTTAACTTCTTCATACTTCAACATCTCCTGTACGACTAATTGCAATATAATGATAACATTTTTTTTGACATAATACAATTTTTTCTGTATCATTTTAATTGCAAAGAGGTAATTGATTATGGATAAAAAGAAAAAGATATTGGTTTATGTGGCATCGATGATTGTTCCTTTGTCGATATTTTTCGTCGCCGCTTGGATAAACGGATTCGTTCCATTTGGCAAAGAGATGCTCAACTCTTACGATTCATTCTCCCAATATCCGGGCATGCTTCTCGAATATGCCCGCCTACTCCGCGGAGGAAATATCTTCTACTCTTGGGGTGCCGGTCTCGGCTTCAACTTCTTAGGAACTCTCACTTATTATGGCATGAGCCCGCTGAACTTGTTCTCACTTCTCGCAAATCCACAAAATTATCACATTTTCATAGCTATCATGACTTATGTGCGTTTTATGTTACTAGGGGGAACAATGTGTTTCTACCTTTCTCACAAAAAGATTCCAGCCTTTTATATCATTCTATTCAGTACAATATATGCTCTTATGGGATACACGAGTACATACTATTATAATTATATATGGATCGACTCTGTCATCATGTTGCCACTAGTCATCCATGGGCTCGACCGTCTCTTGGAAGGCAAGAGTCCTCTTTTCTACATGGTAACTCTCACATTAACTATCATAATAAATTACTATATCGGTTACATGATTTGTATTTTCTGTCTCATTTGGTTCTTATATAATATTATTCATATCGAGAACCCTAAGAAAATAATCTCGACTTTCATCGTGAGTTCGCTTCTGTCAGGTCTGATGAGTGCCGTCGTCATTTTGCCAAGTTTCTTCGCCTTGATGACCGGCAAAGCCGACCTTTACAATCGAATCAACTACTTCGGCATCTCTCGAAATGCATTCACTTTTTTCTATTCCCTCACTCCAGGTGCTTATCAAGCGGGCGACCAAACGTATGGCCCAGCACTCATCTACGTGACCATCTTCACTGTCGTACTCGCCGTCTTCTACTTCTTTAACAAAAAGTTTCAAAAAAGAGAAAAGATTGCAACTTTGATTGTCATTGCCCTTTTCTATTTGTCTTTCGGCATCAATTTTATCAATTATGCTTGGCAGCTCTTTCAAAAACCTATTTGGTGGCAGAGTCGTTTCTCATTCGTTTTCAGTTTCTTTCTCATCACGGTAGCTTATCGTACACTTGTAAATATCGATAAAACTGAATTTCCACGCAAGTGGCGCATTCTACTGTGTCTCGGTGGAATCATCGCCGTCCTCGTCGGAGCCTACTTTAAATGGCAAGTCGTTTTCACAGTCGAGACATACACTTACATTTACTTGGGATTGTCCATCCTTTTGATGATAGAGATGTTCGCCTTCTTAGATAAGAAAAGTTTCCTCCCCATGCTCATCATCTTCACACTCGTCGAACTTTCGCTGAATACATATAATAGTCTCAAAAACAATTTTCGTTCCAAATCTTACACAGATTATCAATATGTAAAAGATGAGGTTCCACTAATTCTCGACAAGTTGAATAAAGATAACGACAATTTCTTCCGATTCGAGTTGACAGACGATTTTACTTCCGACGATGGACTCTATTTTGGATATCACGGCATAAACTATTTTAATTCCGTTCGCAACATTGCTGTCGGCAACTTGCTAGAAAATCTCGGTGTTATGGTCTACGACAAGTGCCACATCGAACTCTTACAGATGGATCCAGTCGTTTTGAGTTTGCTCGATGTAAAATATCTTTACGGTATGGACATACCATATTTTGACAAAATCGATTCCAACTTGCACGAAAATCCTTATGCCCTGGGTCTTGGATTCCTAAGTAAGAGCGACATTGCATCGGTTTCTATCGAAGAAGGAAAACCTGCCGTCAACAAAGAAAACATTCTAAAAGCTCTCACTGGTTTGAAAAAGAAACTTTACGAAGTCATATCTATAGAAAAATTTACGGAACATCGAGAAGAAGATTATACCGTATTTCGCTATTCATTCACGAGTACGACAGACTTGTTGCTGATGCCCGAGTTTGAAGGCACGGTGACTGTCGGAGACGAATCGTATGTTTTAGACGAAACCCGAGCTTATGCCGATTACAAAGGAAAAATAGAAATGACTTCAAAGAACGGTCCTACGAGTGGATACCTACTTATTGAAAAAGATGAACCCGTGACTGTCGAATATCATGTCGCCGGCGAATACGAAGATGATGAAATATTTCTGAGTATACTCGATATGGATGTCTATTGCGAATATATGGAGATGCTCGCAGGACACGAAATGAAATCCCAAACCAATACTTCGCCGACTACTATTCTGGAAGCTACGATCACCTCTGACTCCGAACACGACTACCTGTTCACATCGATAGAATACGAAAGAGGAATGAAAGTTTTCGTCGATGGCAACCAAGTAGAGCCAGATATCGTCCTCGGCACACTCATTGGTCTACCACTTGGCGAAGGAAAGCACGAAATCAAAATAAAATACGTTCCGTACGGTTTATACCCCGGTGTAATCATTTCACTTTCGAGTCTCGTCGTTAGTGTGTTCTATTTACAAAGAAGAAAAAAAGTAATATAATTGTCTCTAGGAGGTAACTACAATGAAATTGAGTATAATCATTCCTGCAATGAATGAAGAAGAAAACATAGATACTATTTATAACACAGTCAAATCCGTCTTTGAAAATATCAATTATGAAGTCATCTTCATCGATGACGGTTCACAAGATAAAACTTTTAAAGTCCTAGAATCGGTTTATAAAAGAGATAAGGATCACGTAAAGGTCATCGGCTTCAGCCGCAATTTTGGCAAGGACGCGGCCATCTATGCTGGTCTCGAAAGTGCCGCAGGAGAATACACAGCTATCATCGATGCCGATATGGAACAAAACCCGAGTTATCTTTTGAAGATGTTGACTTTCCTCGACAATAATCCGGACTACGATCAAGTCGCCATGAAAATAAAGGAACGCAAAGCTGGAAGTGCCATCAAGCGCTTCGGCAGCAAGATGTTTTATCGCATCATCAATGTGCTTTCTGACACCAAATTTTCGAATGATGTATCCGACTTTAGGATGTTCCGTTCGAACGTCCGCGATGCTCTTTTGAGTCTGCCGGAAAAGAACAGATTTTCCAAAGGAATCTTCAGCTGGATAGGCTTCAACACGAAAATAATGGAATATGAAGTGGGTACTAGAACTAAAGGAGAGACGAAATTCAACTTCAAAAAATCTGTCAAATATGCTTTGAACGGAATTGTCGGATTTTCTGTCAAGCCACTTAAATTGGCCACCATTTTTGGCATCATCACATCATTTAGCGGCTTCATTTATCTCATATATATCATTTGTAAGACGATATTTGTCGGTATAGAGACTCCCGGTTTTGCGACGATCGTCTGTCTGATTCTCTTCATCGGAGGCATTCAACTTCTCACAATTGGAATACTAGGTGAATACCTTGCCAAAACATTTTTGGAAACAAAAAACAGGCCCGTATATGTAGCCCGCAAAAAACTTGGTTTAGATGAAGATATCTTATGATCACCGATTGGTGATCTTTTTAAATATCAAAAATAATCAAAATTCTAACGATTCATCCCTATGCCGAAAGGATCTATGTTACACTGATCGCTTTGTCGATTTGATATGTTTCCATTATCTATCGAACCAACTTGCGAATATGTGTTCGAAACTTCTCCATTTGTGGGCGAAACATTGACATATTTTCCATTTGTATTCTCGCTTGGTTGAGCCTCCAATCCCAAACCGAATCCCATTCCAGTCGACTCACCAAGATTCATTGTCGAATTATCACCATTTGTCTTGAAATCATTGTCACCACCAGTAAAGAAATTATTAGTATTTTGTGTGTTCCCGATGCTGCTAACATCTTGATTGCCGAAAAATTGTGGATTTTGAAAATTTTCTCCCTGAACAATTGTCTGAGAATCTTGAGTAGGCTGGTAAAATGCTGGTTTGGGTCCTGTCGACATCTGCATATCGTTCCCTTGAGCAAACGTTTGTGACTGATTATAGTCATTCAAACTATTTACCATTGGCTGCCCGCCTTGCTGTATTTGAGAAGCTCCGGAAAACTGTGTTCCCAAACTTTCAGAGTGCTGCGTTCTCGATATATCTCCTACCATACCAAAAGATGAGCTCATTTGAGAATCGTTTTGTAAAGCCGGCTGTCCATCATTCGAAGTATCGCCAAAATTTTGCGTTGAGACTTGTCTCGGCTGTGTAGACTTGAAATCCTCGACTTCTCGAACAGGTGCTGACTGTCCTACCGTCTCAGTTGAAATGATGGGCATGACTGGTGGAATCAAATTTCCGCTTTCTGAAATGCCAGACATCGCACTATTCGAAGCATCTGTAGTATTTTGTCGATTGGAAGTATCTTTTTTTATAACTTTTCTTCCAAATTCGACAACACCATTTATAATATTATTTAAAAATTTCATATCTTCACCTATTCTACATGAATATTATAAGCGAAGAAAAAACACTATGTCAAATTATTCTCGGCATATAACGTAAAGTAAAAATTATATTTACAGTTATTCATCGGAATTGTCACTTTCCATACTGTCAAAGTAACCTCTGAGCTTTACAGCGATGGCTTCCGGAATAATCTTTGATAACTCCTCGATATCTGCTGATTTGATGGCCTTCAAGCTGCCAAACTTCTTGATGAGTGCTTTTCTTCTCTTCTCTCCCAGTCCCTCTATATTGTCGAGTACACTTTGGATGGAGCCTTTACTTCTTATTTGACGGTGATAGTTGATCGTAAATCTGTGAACTTCATCCTGCATCCTCGTCAAAAAATGGAACAGATTGGAAGTTCTATCTATGGGAATAATCTCCAAATTTTCGTCGACCAAATCGTTTGTTCTGTGTTTGGAATTTTTTTTGAGTCCTACCATCTTGATATCGAGTCGCAAACTATCGAAAATTTCCCTTGCTGCTCTTATTTGGTTCTCTCCTCCATCTAAGATGAGCAAATCTGGTCTCTCTGATTTTTCCATGAGCATCCTATAGTAGCGCCTATACAATACCTCTTTCATCGTATTGTAGTCGTCGTTCTTTTCTAAACTTATTTTGAACTTTCGATAATCATTTTTCGATGGTTTTCCATCTTTGAAGACTACCATACCACTAACAGAATATTCTCCAAATAGATTCGAATTATCGAATATGTCGATACGATACAATTTTTCGAGTCCGAGAAGTTGTCTCAATTCTTCGTTTGCTTCGACTGTTCTGTTTTCATCTCTTTGAATAGATTCGAATTGATTTTCCAAAGAAAGCTTTGCATTCGTCCCAGCCAAATCCAAAAGTTTTTTCTTACTACCCCTCTGAACAGAATAAACTTTGGTTTCGATAGCCTCGCTCAATACTTCAGTATCCAACTCTTCGTTTACGATTATTTCTTTTGGAATTTCATTCTTGCTATAATACAATCCGATAAAATATTCTATTTCTTCGATATACTCATCCATAATCGGAAATATCTCATTTTTACTTCCTAATAATTTTCCATGTCTTATGAAGAAGATGTTGATGCTGACATATCCGTTTTCGACATGATAGTTGATGATATCTCGATCCACCAAATCGGAAAGTTCGACTTTCTGTTTTGCCAAAATTAAAGACATGTAATCCAACTCGTTTTTGAGTTCCAATGCCACTTCGTAGTTCATCTGTTCGCTGTGATATTGTATCTTTTCCATGATTTTGTTCTTTATGATGGTATCGTTCCCTCTCAAAAAAGAAATGATTTCTGCTTCCATCTTCTCGATTTTCTCTTGACTCACATTTTTTACACAATACCCGAGACACTCTTTGATATGATAATAAAGGCACAAATCTTTGGGATTACCTTCGCACTTCTTTAAAGGATAGAGACGATTAATCAAATTGACTACTCTTCGAGCCGCGTATTGATTGGGATATGGACCAAAAAGTCTTCGACCTTGCATCTTTTTGACATTCAAATAGCGAACTATCTTCAACTTTGGAAAAGGTTTGCTTACGAACTCGATATAAGGATAACTCTTATCATCGCGCAACAAAATATTGTACTTGGGGTCGTATTTTTTTATGAGGTTTATTTCGAGAATAAATGCTTCATTTTCTGTCGAAGTCACTATGTATTTGAAGTAAGCTATCTCGCTTACCAATTTCTTTGTCTTTCCTGTAACTCGTCCAGTAAAATAAGAAGTCAATCGATTTTTTAAATCTTTAGCCTTGCCGACATATATGACGATATCATTTTTATCATACATTTGATAAGAACCAGGTAAATGAGGAACTAAACTTAAACTTTCTTTAAACATAAAAACATCACACTCTTATTTTACCACACATATGATGTGATTTATGCAAAAGTTAAAAAGATTTACTCATTCGCCCGGATTTTTATTATCTTTCACAGCAAAATCCACATAGCTAAAGCGAAATTTGGTACATTCGTCCCCTTTTCTACGCAAGTTCGTCAATTTTTTCAATTGAGCAATGTTTTGACATATCTTTATTCATCTGTTACAATTTCCTTAGGTGATAGTATGCAGCCATCGAAAACGAGTCTTATCGAAATAAAAAAATCGAAGTTCATAGGACTTCTTTATCATGTAGAAACTATAGAAGAAGTAATATCTATATTGGAAGATTTAAAACGAGAACATAAAAAAGCTCGCCATTTACCATATGCTTATAAGATCGGATCATTGGCCAAGAAAACTGACGATAAAGAGCCATCGGGAACAGCAGGAATGCCCATTTGGAACGTCATAGAGCGAAATTCTCTCGACGATACACTGATTGTCGTCGTTCGTTACTTCGGCGGAACGAAACTTGGCGCAGGTCCTCTACTGAGAGCTTATTCGAATGCTGCGAATGCTCTTTTGAAAGACTAATTTTTATGCTCGACGATGTAGAACAATCCTTCGAAATCACGTACATAATTGATTTTTCCCACGATGCCGTAGATGAATACTTTCGTTCCTTTTTTTAAAAAATTCATAACTATTTCATCGTTCGCTACGGCATCTAAAATGCAAATCATATCCAAATCGTAATTGTATTCCGAATTTAAAACATAATTGAGCACTCCAAATTTGAAGTTCGGATACTTTTTTTTGAGCCTTCTCACTAAACCGTTGTCGAAACTCATAAAATAGGTCTTGTCGTCCACGACATCTCGTACACTTTCCAAATCGACTTCACACTTGAGTTCTATTAACTTGTAAATTCCTCGATATTTCTTTAAAACGTCTATCAAAGTCGGTATCTTCGATGGTACTGTATCTGATCCAAAGTTGTATTTTTCTAACTCTTTGTAATTCATATCCCTTACAAATCCGTACCCGTTCGAGGTTCTCTCTATCGACGCGTCATGTGAAATTACGAGAATGCCATCCCTACTTTTTCTCACGTCACATTCTATCCCATCGAATCCGTTGTTGACCGCATTTGTAAATGCCTCTAACGTGTTTTCTCTTATCGAATTTGTCTTATATCCTCTATGTGCAATTTTTCTCATAATAAATTATATGAAAAAAAGACATTCGTACCACTATTTGGGCAACAATATATGCCTTTTATACTCTTCCAAATGTTCGTTTGGTTTGACTAACTCCAAAACTTTTTTGTAATATTCCTTGGAATCCAACCTCAAATCGATAGCTATCAGTTCCTTGAGTAAATAGAGGCCCCACTCTTTATCTTGCATGTAATTAATCAGCAATTCGATAGCCAAAAGATAACCTATTATGTAGACTAAATCGTCGAGATAGTTCATATCCAAAAGAGTTCCAATATCCATTTTTCGTTCCATCCGAAACGAGCTTTTATTTTCTCATTCATCGCTTTTATTCTCTGGGCTTTAGAATGATCGCGTTCTTCCCAAATGCACAAAACATCCATTTCGAACAACAACATATCGCCCCTCGTTGCTAAATTGTCGAAAGATGCTATCCTATATGCATGCAAACTTTCTTGAAATTCGGGAAACTTTCCAAAATACTCCATCGATAATAACTCGAAAAATAAGCTTATTACTTCTACAAAAGCATTACCAAACTTAAAAAAATCAGGATGAAAGTTCGAGCGAAACTGTATTCCGTGTCCATATTCGTGACTCAAACTTACTAAGTCTTCGGCTGTATTGCTTCTTTTCAACCTGATAGGCACTTTTCTTCCATATGGAAAAAATACTGCATTCGGATTTGGAAATTTTTCCATCAATCTGCACATGTGGACCCATTTGTCGTGTCTTTTGAACATTCCTCTATAGACACCGTACAATTCTTTGTCGAGTACATCTTTAAAAAAATCATTTACCACAGCAAAAAAATCGTCATCACTCAACTGTGGAACGGGGAAATACTTGTAAGGTGCATAGACTTCATTATCACCGCTAATCGGCTCCAAAATCGACATGTACTCGACGAACAAACTGAAGTCGCCAATTTCTTCATCTATGTACTGCTCCAAAGAGATACGTGGTACTTCTTCTTCCTGTCGGCTTAAATCGTCTATATATGTGATGGTTTGATCTATTTTTTCTCGTGTTTCCTCATCTGCCGTCTCTCTCAGTCGGCAAAGTTCTTCTCGCTGTTTTCTAAAAGTAATCTCATACCAAAGAGCCGTACCGTTCAATTTCTTTTTGCTCATAAATGTCACTTCTTTATCGAGCACATATGTTATCACAAAAATGATTCTTATGTCAATGCATCACGTACTTAAAAATCGAGCTATTGCTCGATAGAAGTTTCTGTCTATTAACTATAATCCGACTATGACCAAAATCTTTGGCCCATAGATTATCACGAATATTACCAAACCACACATAGTCATCACGAAAGTCGCTGCACTACAACAATCTTTGGCCACCTTGGCCAGTTCGTTGTACTCGAGAGTAAACATATCGATCGTCGCTTCTATGGCTGTATTGACGAGTTCGAAAGCGAGTATGACAGCCAAAGTGATTAAAACTATTCCCCACTGAGTATAACTCAATCCGAGTACCGCACCGAGAATTATTCCAACTGCAGATAATACTCCATGTAACCATAAGCTTCGTTCGTTCTTATATGCGTAAACGAGCCCATCGAGAGAATACTTCGTGCTATATACGATTCTCTTGAATCCCTTGTACTTGCTTTTATTTCGTAATACCTGCTTCATCGAGAACCTCCTTTTGTAATGAGAACATGACATCCTCATCTTCTTTGTTCATGTGATCGTAGCCGAGCAGATGTAAGAGTCCATGAATACACAAAAATGACAACTCTCTTTTGGCACTGTGACCGTAAGTCTTTGCTTGTTCCAACATCTTCGGTATAGAGACGAATATGTCTCCCAAAACTTCGATTCCTACCTCGATTTCATCTTTAGAATCGTTTAAGGCGAATGACAAGACATCCGTCGTTCGATCGACTCCACGATAATGCAAATTCATCTCATGCATCTTTTCGTCTCCTATAAAAATGATCGAAAAAATTCCATCGACTTCTAACTTATCTATTGCCAAATCCAAAAGACTGTCGAGATAAGAAAAATCTTCTTCATAACCGTATTCATCAGTTATACTGTATTGTTTCATCGTAATTTGAACCCCCATAAATTGGCAATGTAGATTATTATAAACAGAATCAATATGACTGTCAATATGTTATACACTGCATCTCTTTGTAAAAACTTCGGCAAATGTCTCTTGATAGCAGATAATCCTATAAACAATAGAAATCCGCATATTCCTCCGACACAGTTCAAAATGATATCGTCGATATCGAAACTTCTGCCTATGAACATCTGAACGAGTTCTATTGTCAGACTCGTAATGAACGTGATGAGAAGTGGTCTATTTACTTTCTGTGAATTCAAATAGAGACTTATGAAAAAACCAAATGGCAAGAATATTAAAATATTTCCGACCACATTCCAATAGAAGTAACTACTCCCAAAATTGTAACGCAATATTTCTCTAAACGGAATGAAGTTGTTGCCCACACTTTGAACATCCGTATTCGTCACTAATCCAAATAATATCAAAATGTAGATGACAAATGCCAAAGAAAAGAATTCACGATATAAGACGAACCTCTCGCCCTTTTCTAAAATATAATTTATTCTTATAGTCGACAACACTACTATGAATATCAGTAGCATCGGCCAACTGTCCATTATCATGTTGAATGCTTCTCTTTGTATGTCCATATAATTGATACCCTCTCATTCCGGTGAAACTTTCTCATCCTCGGCGATGATTATCTCCTCGACTTTTGTCCCGATAATTTCTTTGACCGAATAGAATATTTCAACACTAATTATACTATCATATGAACTACTTTGCAAAACTTTTTCGCTCAAGATCTTTGAATGTTCATCCAACTTTACTGAAAGTTTCTCTCGTGACTGTTTTAAGGCTTCTTCCATTGCCTCTTCTTCTGTATATTCCATTTCCTTGCTCACATACTCTGCAACTTCCTCTTTATATAATGCAAACTTCCCAATAGAAAACAATTTGACTTTTTTCACATCGTACTCATCATAATGGACCTTGAATATTCTGTTATAAGTCGAACCGAACTCCCACCCCAAATTTCCTTTTTTTGCTCCTGTAAACTCTTTGTTCGTATGCAAAAGAGGCACAGAGATAGCCACTTTGTACCAAGTATTGCCGAACACTTCTCCGTCAGCGCACACGTGCGACATCGTCTTATCATTAAAAGTTATTTCTCCACTTATGAGAACATCGTCTTTCTTGACGAAATCGTTAGTTTGCACCTTAACTTGCCCTTTTTTGGCAACACTTCCCAAAACTATCGCATCTTTCGTACTGACTACATTACAATACTCTGGTTCGTTCTCTTTTCTAGTTATTATTCTTTCTTCGACCCTGACTGTATACTTCATTCCATCGTCGTTTATCTCGAGCCATTCGATTTCCTCAGGATACTCGTCTTTGATGGTCTTCTTTATTTCTTGTAGTTCTTCGAAGGATTTCTTTATCATGAACGGTCTCACACCATGATCGTATAATTCATCTTCTATGAGCACGCGCACATCTTTGTTCGCATGTATGACTTCCACTTCGAAGACACAATGAGAAAGAAACACCATGATTATCATAGAACAAAGGATCGCAAATAAGAAATGTCTGTTTCGAAAAATGGTGAGCAAAACTCTTTTGATTCCCAAATAATTTACTATTTCATACACTTTCTCGTCGAACTTTTTAACATCGTCCATCCATATCGTGTAGACATTTCCATCTTTCCTCTGTTCGACATTCAAAATATCTATTCCTCTTCGACTCATGTAATTGATGGCATAGCTGTCATATCCAGGCATTCGTATGCGAACCTTACTCATCTTTCATACTCACTTCCATCTCGTCGACTCTCCCTTTGACGAGCAACTCTTTTTTGGTCATCTTCACTATCGTCAGATCCTCGCCTCGCAAAGTACATCTTCGATCACTCAAGCTGACAACAATCTCCTGTTCTTTAAAAGAATCTAAGTATTTATAATTAAAAAAATATGCATGTTCATCATAGAAACACACTACATAGTCTCTATCGAACAAATAATTTACGATGTTATCTTTTATGTTCATAACCTCACCGTTAAATTATATGTTTTTTACCAAAAAAAAACTCCCTCAGGAGTTCTTAGGTATGTCGAACGATTCGCCTTTCAAAGAATTGAAAGAAGTTTGATCGCTTGCCGAACTTTTCAACTTTGGCAAATCTAAATCGTCGAGTTCACTCTTTTTATCATCCTCTTCAAAGAGAAAATTCATTTTCATATCCAAAACGGGAATATGTCTTATGAGAGAAGTTCTACTGAAATCTTCCACCTTTATATCCGGCAACTCGTCATCGTAAGAATATATATCCTCGATGCTCTCTTTTTTAGACTGTTCTTCGACTATCGGCAATTCCACATTCATCTGTTCTTCGATGCTAGGCACCTCGGCACTCGTATCTGCTTCCCCGACTGGGTTGACAGCTGACTCGACGATTGCAGGACCTGGTTCGTATAAATAATCGCTGTAATCGGGTTCGTTTACAACTTCTTCGATTCCTTGAACATCTGCGGCAGGTTCTTCCAAAGGCAAAACCTCAGTAACTGCTTCATCGACGACAGGCTCTTTTTCCTCTTCGAGTAGCTCTACCAAAGGAGATTCGTTATCTCCACTCTTCGATTCGTCGAATGATACAGTCTCCTCGACAGGTAACACTTCTCTAGCAATTTCACCGTGTTCCTCGTCGAATACATTCTGCTCCTGTGTTATATCTGCAATCTCTTCGGTTGTCGGAGTTTCTATTTTGAAGTCTTCGAAAGACATTAATGGAGGCTGTTTTTCTACATTTGCCACTTCATCCGGTTTTACAATAGCTGCCTCAGGTTCTGAGTCTACCGCTCCGTCGAATTCGCTCGCAGTAAATTCTACTTGCACTGGCTCGATTGGAACTTCGACAGGAACTTCCGTCGCATCGGTGAAAGTCTCTACGATCTCTGGAACATTCGTTGCCACACTTTGACTCTCTTCTGGATCGGCGAGAACACTCAAATCTATCTCCGTCTTCAAAAGATTTTCTTCGCTCTTAGTCGCCTGAGCATCTTTCTTATCTGCTCTTCGACCCAAAACTAAGACGACAATGAACAACACGACCAATACTGCGATCGCAATACACAATCCCAGCATGACCGGATCCTCTAAAATGAACTGAAAGAAAGCACTGATTGTTTTCCCCACATTGACCACCTTTTTCTCTTTTACTATCCTAATAAATTTTAACACACCTAACATTTTATTGCAAGAACATCATGCAAAAACATTCATTTTTTGAGTTTTGAAAATTTAAAATTAAGTTAAAATACGAAATAATTTCAAAAAAAAAAGCAAATGGACCTCTATGTGAATTTTCACTAGATTACGATTGCTTTATCTTTTCTTCTTTCTTCCTTTGAAAACACACATCCGCAATAATCTTGTCTGTATAAATCGTGTTCCCTCGATAATTCGATACTCCGCTTATATCCGTTTTGTTTCTTGAAGTCGGCGACCAAAAATTTGACCTCGTCCGTTTCCAAACTGAGTCCTATCTCATTTATCCAAGCAGATACTTTATAAGGACTCACAGACAAAGTAGTCCCAAAATATTCGTATCCTAACTCCTTTGCTTTAGTAAAAGTATACTTGATCCTGTTTTCGTAACAAATATGACATCTAATTCCTCTTTCGGCATCGCTTTCATGTCCGCTCACCAAGCTTCTATAACGATCGTTGTCATAATCGGCATCGACCATATCGATGCCATTGACACTTTCGATTTCACTCAAAAAACGTTTCTGTTCTTTTTTTCTCTTTTCATACTCCTCATATGGTTCGATATTCGGATTGTAATAGAGAACAGTTATATGAAAATGATTCTTCAATCTTTCGATAACCGCACTCGAACAAGGTGCACAACAAGTGTGCAACAAAAGAGTTGGTACATGATCCAAACCGGCGATTAACTTCTCCATTTCTTTATCGTAATTCATTCCTGTGCCTCGTATTCTGTAAAAAGATAATTATCGAAATCGCAATCGAAATTGTATATGCCCTTTTTATCTATACTGGCATATACTTTTTTATAATGATTGAAAACTGACATCTTTCTGTTGTTGATGATGACAGTATTGCCGTCGTTCATATCGAATACGAACCTCTCTTTATCTATATAAGTTCCGTTATCATTACTTGTCGGACTATACTCGATTTCGCTAATCGAACGTATTATATCACTGTCTATCTCGGCAAGTCTAGTGATAAATTCCGAAAGCACATCCTCCGGCACGAAATTCACCAAAGTCGGCAACCCATAAAGATTCATTCCTGCAATTCTACCACCATCGCTCAAAATGATAGCATTCTCTGGAATATAGAAGAATAGAGGAATGCTCTCTTCGACTATTATTTCTATTTTAAAATCGAGTTTTCGCTTTATCTTGCAGCTATTTATCAAAGGATCTTCGGTTATTTTTTCACAAACCTCTTTGGCATTGAATCCCAAGAAAGATACATTTTCGTTGAATCCTGCACTCTTGATTATCTGAGTATCTTTCACATATTCATTACCCACGACTTTGACAGCACTCACATCGACTTTCAAAAGACCTTTACCCAAGAAGAAAAGACCCATTCCAACCAACACTAAAAAGATGACTCCTTGCCATCTGAGACGTCTTTTAACTTTTTTTCGTGTTTTGGTATGTGTCCTTTTTTCCACTAATCAATCATCCCTTTTAAAGTTTCATATATCACTGTACTGCTGTCGTTTTTTTGCATCTTCGATAAATTCAGCCGCATGTTTATCTGCATCTCCAAATTGCCTAGAATCTCGTCGATTTCATGCTCGAGAATATTCGCTGTGAGAGAATCTTCTTCGATCATGACGCAAGCTCTATTATTTGCACATGATAGAGCATTAAAATACTGATGATTATTGGCCACGTAAGGACTAGGTATCAAAATGGCCAATTTCTTGAGTGCTATGATTTCACTTATCGAACTTGCCCCAGCTCTACTGACGATCAAATCAGCATCTTTCATCAGTCCAGCCAAATTCTCTACATAGGAAACCAAGAAGACATTCTTAGAAAACTTGTTCTTGGAAAATTCCTCATACGAATCTTTACCTGTGACATAGAGAACTTCATAATCCTTATCATCTATGGAACTTAAGAAATCTTTCAATTTTCCATTTACCGACGTGCTGCCGAGACTTCCCTGTACCATGAGTACGAACTTTTTCTTTAAAGAAAGACCGAACTTCTCTCTCGAAATCTTCGAAATAGACAATGCTCTTTCACTGCATGGGTTTCCCGTGAAAACGACCTTTTTTTCATCGAAATAGTATTTCGAATCTTCGAAACTCACACCGATTTTATCGACCATGCGAGCTAGCATGCGATTCGATTTACCTGGAATAGAATTTTGTTCGTGTATGAACGTCTTTATTCCCAATTCTTTAGCTGCCATGATGACCGGAAAAGTGACATATCCTCCAGCTCCGATGACGACATCTGGATCAAATTCTCTCATCAATCTCTTCATCTTCGCCTTGTTTTTTAAAATCAGAAACATGACTTTCGCATCGCGAAATACGTTCTTAGATAATCCGTACATCTCGATGCCTATATACTTGTACCCCAAAGCTGGTACGATATCCTTTTCCATCCTCGTAGTCGTGCCTACATAAAGAAATTCACTCTCCGGTTCAAGTTCTCTGATTTTGTCTATAATTGCGAGAGCCGGATAAATATGTCCTCCCGTCCCTCCTGCGGTTATAATTACTTTCATAATACAACTCCCCATACTAATTATATAATAAATTGAGATAAAATTTAACAAAATGTTCTCTACTTTACAGAGAACAAACTGACGAATACAAACGATTGCCATTTTTGAGTATAAAAATACCATAGATTTTTTTCGACATCCATGGTATTCAATTTAAATTCATTATACTTTTTAAAGTTGCTTTTTGTTACAAAATAATCGTGATTGCCATCGACTTCTATATTATATACATTTACATTTTGCTCTTTCGTTACTATAGATGTTATTTTTATTGCTTCTCCTTTATCGTTCATGACATAATCCCCGACCTTAAATTCTCCTACCACTTTCCATTCTCCAGTATTTTTATCGTAGAATGGATGTTCAGGAGTAACCTCCATCATTTCTCCTGTCTCTAATGTAATCTCTAATATTTTACCCGTCATATGTTCAAAAGTTATAGTAATCACGGATTCTTCAATTTCTTTTGTTTTTTCATTATACGAATAAACACTATCTCCGACT
>CAZKKM010000016.1:20510-21957 GCA_964553435.1 uncultured Muribaculaceae bacterium
ATTTTTCGATCGGAATATAACCATTCGGTGTATAAATGAGTGTTCCAGCTTTAAAGCATTCATAATAACCGATTTCGGGATAAATAGTGTGATCTTCCTCCGTAGAAACGATGGTACTACTAGAGACAACTGCATCGGTTCCCTGAATTTTCCAGTTTTTTAATTTCGCACAACTTAACGAAAGATTAGGAAGAGTACCATATGGTTGACCATAAATCACTTTCACAGTTTTAGGAGTCTTGCCACCGCCCACAAAAGTGTTTCCTTGAGGATCTATTGTTAGTGTAACTTCCTTCGGTTCCCACTTTGCATAGACAGATTGACTAGCCTTAAGAGTCGGCAACATAGCAAAAGTCAATTGAGTTTCATATGCCTCATCTAAGTACCATCCTCTAAAACTGTACCCGTATAATGATGGCTCGGGAAGCTCACTTTCGACTTCACCATCTATAATAGTCAACGTATTATCGGAAACTGTTCCTGAACCGGGATTAAAAGTCAATGTAACTTTTTGGCCATAATTGGAATCTACGAGATCAAAAGATGTATTGAAACTGGCACTGAGATCGGCATCCTGATTGACGTCATCCAAATAGTTCAATGTAACACTCAAGGCATAATAATATGTTTTATTTACTGGTATAGTTAAAATATCTTTGAGTATCTTCTTTGAAGGATTGGTACTTCTAGGAACATCTTTATCTACGACGATATCTTTATAAACTCCATTTTCTTCTTCTGAGTACGATAAAGTATACGTAAGACTGCCCTCTTGATAGGTGTTGATCAATTCCTTCCAATACATTTTAACTGATGCATCTACAGTTCCCGTATTTTGGATAGTGAACTTTTTGACAACAGTATCTCCAAAATTAAGTTCACCTCCAATTTCTGGTCCATAATCTGCAAATCTTTCACTGACAGTACCCGTGTTGATGTCCGATTCGACTTTTCTCATTTCCCCTGTAGTGGTAAAGAAAGCATACGAAATCGTACCTACTATGGTAAGAATAGATGCTATCCCCACCATTAAACATATCATTCTCTTTGTTTTTAAATCCATAATACCTCCTATTTTAAACTGTCATCAATTACAAATCGATCTCTCGTTCAGTTTAAATAATATAAAATTGTCGATATGATTATCTCCATATCTTATATATCTATATTATACCCCCCCCCGACCTTTGTCAAGGAGGAGTGTTAGAATATTTGTAGTGGTAAAGTAAAAGTAGACAGGAGAGGGTGTAATGTAGACACTACATAAGAAATATAGACAATACGATTTATATATTGGATAATAAAACTACGAAAGGATTTGATAATATGCAAGTGAAATATCCCAGCTATCTAAAAAAGAAAGTGTGCGAAGAAATATGTGTCGAAAAACAATCTACTATTAAAACTGCCGAAGGCTACGGCATTCCTTTAAAAACAGATGAAAAGT
>CAZKKM010000017.1:0-21812 GCA_964553435.1 uncultured Muribaculaceae bacterium
AACTTCGACGATTTCTTCACCCGGCATGCCGTCAATACTTACTAGCTTCATCTTCTTCTCCTCCTAAAACTTCTCTGATTCGGTTTACGAGATTGATGATAACTCCGAGCAAAGGTACTCCGAATACACACATCAAAAATATATAAGGTCCGATCGGCAAAACTTCCTCTTCTGTGAACTGAAAATAAGTCAACATTCCTATCATGATGATGAAGAATGCTCCGAATAGAAAACTGGCCGTGACTGCTCCCATTATTTTTTTAGATTTGCTCATTTATCACACCTCTTCGCTGAATGCACCTTAAGTATACCACAAGTATCATCATTTTTAAAGCCCATCGTCATCTCAAGTATACAGGCAAAAATTGACAAGATTTTCAAAAAAACATATAATAAGAAGCTATCGAAAAGAGGATACCTATGAGTAAAGTAAGAATATACGGAGAACTGGATCTGTTGGACCCGACATTGCAAAACGAAGCCAAACGCATTTGCGATGAACGAAATGCTTTGGATTTAGCAAGATGCGATGAGCTTGAAATGGATCTTGTCGAATATGCCGAAATTTGTAGTATGGACGCAGAATACTTGAATTTCCTTCTTTCAAAAGAAACGCACTTTTGTTTGCTCGGCACTGGTTGGTACATGGAATGCACTTGTTATGATGCAAAAGTCGAAATAGACTATCTCGTAAGTGATGGTAGTGAAACCGCCTTCATCCGTGCTCGAGAAATGAAAAATGCTTTTTCTAACTTAGCTCTCTTGTTTCCTCATCACCTTTTCGTAGTGGATATAGACGAGCACGATTCCTCTTTACTGGAATTTGCTTCACAAAATAAAATGATCGATATTTTTAAAAACGACTATATGATGCCTTGTGAGTTCGTTTTTTCCGAATCTTTCCTTTCTTCGATTAGGGGAAAGACCACCCCATTGGTTTTTACCGATTTCGATGCATTAAAAATCGACGAAAAGAAATTACCTGCCGGTGTTCATATTTTTCAAGGCATCGATCTGAAAGATAAAAAGATGAAGAGCAAGAAATCGGCTATTGCCCGCGAATATATATCAAAAAAAGGAAGAGAAGCCGCATGGGATACCGGTCTTGATGATTTCTCCATTCGTGCCTTTGCCGACTCTTATTTCTGCATGATAGCCGACGATTGGTTCATAGAATACTCGGTCGGCTTATCCGTCGTCCGCATCGAATTTTGGCTTTCATCTAAATGGACCCTATCGCACATTTTACAAATGAAAAGAGCTCTCTTCGAACTGTTATATACTTACCGAGATAAAATTTTTGTCGGTGCTTTCAATGAACACAGTTTTGCATTTTTGATGAAGGCTTTAAATAAAGGTATGATAAGCATCGTTTGCGATATAAAACAAATCGATGATCCCTTTTACGATGATTATGCATTTGAGGTGACACCTTCCTTCATCGAAAAGTATGAATCCAAAAGAGAAAAAAGAATGACTATGAAACCTCTCGATTCTCACGATAAACCGATCTAAAAAAATGTCCTACTCTACTTATGCAAGTGGACATTTTTATTTTTTAAAGTCGTTTTGGCAAATGCGAATCCGAAAGAGAAAGCGAGAGTCAAAATCAAAGTGAACACGAAATACAACATGCTTTGCCTATAAATCACATCCATATGAAGCATCTTTCCCAAAAAACGTATTCCAGTCATCATGAATGGATGCATGATATACGTCCATGTCCCGACTTCGCGAAGAAAAGGATTGGCTCCAATTTTTCCCGATAAGATGTATTTGAAAAGAAAATAGCACATGGGAATCAATGAAAAATACATCGTCGTATGTCGCGGCCACCCAAGATAATATAGAATCATTCCCTCGGTCATCATGATGATGAAAAACACACATCCCAATATGGCATCTTTCATTTTTCTATTCTCGTTTTTCGCAATTGCAATCGTATATCCCATCAATAGAAATACCGGTGCATAGAACACCCCATTGCGGGTATAAAAAGACACCTTAAAAAGAACATCATAGACTACTTTGATAAAAGGAATCTGACTAACGAAACCATAATAACTATCTCCGGCCATTCCTATCAGGTAGAGTGAAAGACACACTATCCAAGCTTTCTTCATTCCTAATTTCTTCAAAAGAAAATAGACGATCCAAATACCTAAAATAGTCGCAGGAAAATACCATAGATGAAAATATATGCCGTTGAATAAAATGTCACTCGCGAACGAACCGATGCTGAAGTCGACAAAATAACCATTGTATATCAAAATAGGCAAATAGATTAGCGAACTTATCGCATATAGTCTGATCAACTTCTTCGTAAATGTGACCATTTTTTTAAAGTCACCTAATGCTTTTTCTAAAATAAAGTAACCGCTTATCACGAGAAACAACGGTACACAGAAACGAGAGAATACCTGAGAAAAAGCATGATTGGCCACCGCCGAATACGACTCCAAAGGATAAGTATGTACGGCAACTATTATAGAGGCAACGAAAAACCTTACAGCATCTATATCTATACTTCTCTCTCTTTTCATTTTCTCATTCTCCGTTTCTTTCGTTTTTTCTTTCTGAATGCGATTATCGATATTGCGAATAAAACGACGACGATCGAAGCGGATATTATTATTTCTGTTCGATACTTGATGACAAATTTTTCTAAAGAAAATTTCAACTCTTCGGTCAAATAAACGATCTCGCTTTTCAGTAATTCTTCTTTATAATAATACTTGAGCTCCCCTATTTTTTCTCCATAAGAATTCTTATATGCTAGATTATTCACTCCCTCGAATTCGAATCTTACATCCTCATCGTCGTATTCTTTCTCGGCATATTTCACTATATCTTCGCTTACTTTGACGACAAATTCATCCTGTACAGCCCCTTCGATCGGGATGCGAACTAATTCTTTCCCCTTTTCGAATAATACAACGTCGTCATAAGTCTCATCCAAATAACTTATTATTTTCACCGTATCTTGAAGATTATATGGAGCAGTATAACTGTAAGGTGCTCCCAAAGTGATGAGTATCATTTCTCGACCATTCGTTTTGAACAATGCTGACATGCACATACCAGCATTTCCCGTATAACCGGTCTTACTTCCCAAAATGGAAGAAAGATCGGCCTTCATGTATCGATTGTACGTATTCAAAGTGCTTTGAACATTCAATCCGTTCGATAGTTTATAACTTCTCGTCTTATATATTTCTTCAAAAGTAGGGTTCTCCAACGCATATTTGAGAATTTGGAGTATTTCTCTAGTCGTACTGTGATGATTTGAAATATCGTAACCTGTGACATTTGCAAAATGAGTATGTTCCAAACCCAACTCTTTGACTTTTTCGTTCATCATCTCGACGAATTTTGCTGTCGATCCGGCAATATTGTGAGCGAGAGCTGTCGTCGCATCAGCTCCAGAAGGCAAAATGGAAGCATATAACAAATCTCTATACGATACGCGATCGCCGCTTTTTAGTCCAGCGATGCTCGCATCGTAAGGTATCTCTCTTAGAACACCATCGTCGACAGTCACGACTTCATCTAAATTTTCGATATTTTCGATGGCCGTGATCGTCGTCATGATCTTGGTCAAGCTTGCGATATTCGCTTCGATGTTGCCGCCTTTGTCGTATAATATTTCGTCGGTTTTAAAATCGTAAAGAAGAACTTTATCCGAATATAACTTGGGTAATTCGAGAGCCATAATGTGAACCGGCAAGATGATCGAAAACACCAATAAAATGTAAGCTATCCTCTTCATATTTTCCCTCTTTTCAATTCTACTCATTAATTTTATCATAATCTGTACATTAAATCATCAGTTTTAAAATCATCATCGAAAAAAAAGTTCCTTTTACGGAACTCTCATCTTCTCTTTCGCTTTTTCTTTTTTCGACGTGATTCCAACTCGCTAAATTCTTCGTCGACTTGCTCCTCTTCGACGATTTCCTCTTCCATCGAAATTGGTTCTCCTTCTGTCGTAGATAAATCAGAATCTTCTTCTTTTGTCGATGGTAACTCGGAGTCAACGACATCTTCTTTTTGCTCTTCTTCATTCATCGATATGACAGGTTTTGTACTTGCCACTTTGCGAATGAGCTTTTTCAATTTGGAAACTCTCGCTCCTAACACGATGGAAAGAAGTAAAAATATTCCCGCCACTCCCAAAGCGGCGAGCGCATATAGAAGCATCTCTTTGCTTTCTTTGTGCATTTCATCGAATATTTTGGAATTGTATTTGATCAATGCACCAGTTTCCTTATCGTATTGAAAGTAATCTTTGTCTCCAGTTTCGACGTTCATAGCATATATTAAATAGAAATTTTCGTCGATTTCGCTTCTCATAACTTCGCGTTCGACTCCGTTTATCTCCAATTTATCTTTTTTAAAACCATCGGGTACACTCTCTATTTCTATAGGCAAAAGTGTAAAAGATATGTTTTTGAGTTCGTTATAACTTGCATATGTCTTGTCGTTTTCATCATACAAGAACATTCCTATTTTTCCTTGTGAATCTTTTAGTCCGACGACAGTCAAATCTGATCGTTCATTCTTGTAAGCTGGCACTTCCTCGTCGCCTATTTTGATAGTCGACTTCGTAAATCCCGTCGGTTCGGTGAGCAATGTATCCTTTTTGACGACTGTATATTCCACTCCGTCGACAATCGCCGATATGGGATTGATATCTTTGACATTTACGTTCAAAGTATAAGTCTTGATACTTCCATTTTGAGCTGTAACGACAAGTTCGATCTTATTGGCACCCTCCGAAATGTCGATGGTTCCAGTTCCTGTTACCCGTGAACGCGCATCGTTGAGTACAGCACCTACTTTTATTTGTTCTACCGTATCTGGAACTAAGACCGTGTACTCTAACGTATTTTTATCGAATGCCGGACTTATTTCGTACCCTTCGACAGTGATACTTTTTAGATAGTTGTCTTTACTGTAACTGGCTTGTATTTCTGCCTGAGTTTTGACTGTGATCGTGGCACTTCCTGTCGTCGGTACGGGAAGTACAGGAGGATTTGGATCGTTCCACGATACCATATTTGCTCCCGATATGCGAATCGTCCCCGAACCGGATTTCAAAGCTTTAAATGTATACACATAATCCTTGGTTTTAAATGTCCCATTTCCATAATCGGCGATAGACAATTGGGCCCCACCCACGTAAGCCAACGTCGACGTATCGTAAGATACACCGAAGTTCCAAGAACCCAACATTTCTGAACACTGAACGCGAACTGTAACCTGAAATGTCGATCCGACGACAGCAAGATTGGTGTTCGGCATGACGGATATTTGTCCATTCAATGCATCGACTTTTGCTGAAAACAACAAAGTGGCAAAAGCACACATCAATATTTTAGTAATTCTTTTCATAGTAACCTCGATTCTATTCTTGACTTATCTGATATTGTCCGACGATATTTTGTTGTACTAAAAGCAGATCTCTGATATCTATCGCTCCATCTTTATTGATATCTGCTGCATTGTAATATGCTCCGCTCAAGGCTCTAGCCTTTACGATATGCTGCTGAATTAACAATAAATCTCTGATATCCGTCTTTCCATCTCCAGATGGATCTCCATACAATACGGCACTGAAACTGACCGCAACTCCGGCATTCTTCACCGTGATGATATCACTGGATCTGATGATATCTTCTGGCTTTCTAGCTTCTCCATTCGCACCGGTCACATCGACTTCGGCAAAGTGATAGTTTCCCTTAACAGCATTTATCAAACTCGATACAGTCTTGATATTAGAAAAATTGGATGCAAATTTATCGGACACTTTTATGCCCACACCGTTCAATACTTCACTTGGTGCATAACCATCTGTCTCGATGCGGTGAATTTTTATTTCGTATATTTCGACGTTGCCATTTCCCGCAGTCACTTTAATCTGAGTCGTCGTCTCATCCGAAGTGAGAACTAACTTAGAAGTGTATTCCGCTTTGGCTACACCACTCGTAGGGCTAGCCAAAATGTTGACTTCTTTCGTATCTTTACTTGTATAACATTCGTAAGATTTGATACCCGAATCGAAACTCGGATTGATATTACATTCCGAAATGGAAAGACTTTGCAGACTGGCATCGACATTGTATTCTGGCTCCAAAGACGTGAATGTCGGCATGTTTTGATAGACTGGAATCAGGAATCCATAAGCCGCTTTATCCCATTCTTCGATCGAACTATAAGAGCTCAAATAAGTAGTATAGGTTTTATACCCTTCTTCATAAGGTGCCAAGATGTTTTGCATGTATTGATGACTATAATTTAGATTTATAGAATTGAATTTTTGATAATAGACTGTCGACTGTCCGACCGATACATATTGATTCCCAACCAATCCCGCTCCTTCGACGATCGAAATATAAGGATTGTTCCAACCTCTATTGTATGCATACCCGAGACCATTTAAGATGACATCATCTGTTGTCGCACCGTTTGCAGAAATGTTGAAAAAGTTATAGTATCCGACATACTGACCATTCCAACCGGCCCCGTTCGATAAAAACGATCCTGTTCCCTGCTCGACCTTTACTCGACTGGCAAGGGAAACCGGATTGACTCGATTTACTCTTCCAGCATCGACGAACGTATCGTTGAAATAATGCAATCCCACTGAGCAGTTCTTCGAACCTTCCGAACAGAGATAAGGATGACTCCTGTCCATAAAGGAACCATTCAAAGATTTCTCGACCATCGGTGGATAATCGACCCCATCATTCCAAGCTTGGTTTTCGAACATGAAGAAATTCGTCTCGTTCATGAAATTGCGTGGATCCAGGAAATAAGCTATGGTTTGCTCGCTGACGGCATACCAATCGCCTCCTGAAAAACCGTACCATACTCCGTTGTTGTAAGCACCAGGTGATGTAGAAAGCAAATTGGGATCTTTCAATTTCTTATGCAAGAGATTTCTGTCGATGACGGAAGCCTCTCCCTTTACTACACCATTGAAATCTGCTCCTAAAGTCGTCTGTTTGGCATAAGAAGGAGTGAATACCCAATTCGGATGAATCGCATGCAATATAGCCAATCTTTCGGCATAATCTCTCGGAAATCCCAAATTCACTAACTCGTTCTTATAATTCTCATCGATTTCGTACACTTGCTCGGTAACACTGGACTTCTTGATATAACCTACTTTTGTATAACCGGAATAAAGAAATTTGATTTGATAATAGTTTCCCGACTCGCCTATTATCTCCACCAGCTCGGGATAACTCAAAGTCGTATTGTAGCCAGTTATAAAAGGCATATTGGCGCTATCATTTGGCGAAGTTTTTATATATGAATATGCCTTGACAATTCCTCGTCTGTAAGTTTGAGCATCGACACTTCCGACCAAAAAAGCAAATGACAAGACAGTTAAAAAAGAGAATAATACCGACTTCTTCAATGCGATGCCTCCTATCCTTATACCATTATACCATAGTTCGACAAATTATGCTGCATATTATATTCGAAAAATGTAAAGTTTTGCCAACTATTCAATGTAGGAAATATTGCAAGTCCCAAGCAAAAGAAAAGAGCCCCAAAGGACTCAATTGTTATCGACAAAATCGACCATCTTTTTAAATACAGCCGCGTTCTTTTCGACCTTCTGAATGAGATCATCTCTATCGAACTTGGAGAAAATGTTTTTAAAAGATTCGCCATCTCTCAAGAAAATTTCCGGATATTTGACTATAACTTGTATGTAGTTGCTGACTCCAAAATCTTTCATGAATTGAACGTTTTCTTTTACGATACCTTCGAACAAAGAAAGCTCGCTAAAAGTCTTGTCGTCGACATTATCTCTCAAAGTATCGATATCGCCAGTATCTAAACCGAAGTCATACAGATAAGCTAAACTCATCAACGATTACCCTCTTTCATTTCTTTTACTTTTCTCAATAGTGTTATTTCAGGACCGACCGTCTTCATCTTCTTCAAATCGTTCCCATCGACAGAATTCACAGCCATTATGACATCTTGACTCGTCAATTCGAATGGCACTTTATCTCCGTTTTTATAGGTGATCTCTTTGCCGACGATGCTTCTCAATCTTGCCATTGAAGTTCCATATGGACTCAACAACTGATTTGCCGTATCATCCATGTTATCCACAATCGATTTAGTTTCAACTTCCTTAGAACTTTCATCGACAGGCACTGACGATGAATTTAAGATACTCTCCCAACTTGAGAACTCTGTATCTAGGAAAGAGATTTCATCATTTTGCTTCTCTTCTTTGACCGGCACATCTTGTGTAGGAGTCGAGAATAAGTTCTCCAAATTGTCCGTGAAAACAGGTTGTTCTTCGACAGGAGCTACTTTTTCTTCTTTCTTAGGCTCTTCTACCTGCTGAGTAGGTTTGTATCCTGTCAAATCGTATATCTGCTTCAAGGAATCTTCGTAAGAAAATTCGTTTGCGATTCTTTTTTCTTCATTGTCTTCTGTACTCTCTGCATCTTCAGTCTCGAAAGATTCTGGTTCGAACGTATCCAATATATCAGTTTTTTTCTCCGTCGTCGGTTTTTCTTCTTGTACTTTCTCTACCGTTTTACTCTTGGAAGAACTCTTCTTGGATTCGCCTTTTTTTGATTTTGTTTCCTTTTTAGGTGTTTCTTCTTTTTTTATTGAAATATCTTCTAGTTCGACCGAACTATCTTCGGAAATCTTCTCAAAATATTCGAGACCCTTGGTATATCTGAAAAGTTCTGTATTGTAATTGTCCAAATCCCTATTCAATTCGTCGATTATCTTAGTGAATTCGGAGATGTTGTTCTTTATTGCCTCGATATCGCTGTTCAATCTCGCTATCTCAGAACGATTCTTTTCGACGTCTTTTTCGCAATTTGCTTTCGCCCCGTCGATAATCTCACTGTAGAGATCTTTTGTCTCCCCTTTACTCGTAGAAGAATAAGCATCGACCATTTTCTTGTAGGTACTCTCGACATTCTCGATCGCATCTTTGATACTGTCGATTCTACCTTCCATCTTCGTAATCTCGTGTTCGCACTTTTCACGCGAAATTTCGTTGTCGGAAATCTCTTTGGCCGTTTCTTCGATCTTTACTTCGTAATCTCTTATATTCGTTTTTATATTATCGATAAGAGCGATAAAAGCGCCTTTGGCTTTGTGTATAAAACTGCTAAACATCTCGAGACTTTTTTCTTCGTTTATTTCAAATTTTTCCATACTAAACTAGCATCTCCCTTACTATTCTAGAAACATTTTAACAAACATTTTTCTAAAAGTAAACCTTTTTTTATACATAAAACAACAAACGGACAAAACCTCGGATTCACACGTCTCTTATCGATCACATAATATATAATGGTTGGTGATTAATTTGAAAAAAATTTTTTATAAGTCGATCGGTTGTGTCTTGCTTCTTGCGTTCTTTGTTACCAGCTTGTTTACTATGACAGGCTGTGAAAAAAGGGACACTCACAACTTGGACCGCATTCGTCTCGGTGAAGTTACCCATAGTCCATTCTATGCCCCATTGTACGTTGCCATAGAAAAAGGTTACTTTAAAGATGAAAATATCGAAATAGAACTCTCGTTGATAAGCGGTGCGAACAATGTCACTGCCGCCGTTCTGTCTGGAGACATCGATGTGGGATTCTGTGGACCCGAGGCGACTATTTACATCTACAACGGTGGAGAAAAAGATTACGTGCGGACTTTCGCGGGTTTGACTAAAAGAGACGGTCAATTCATCGTCTCTCGTGAAAAACTCGACAACTTTTCTTGGTCTATGTTAAAAAACAAAAGAGTTTTGGCCGGTCGCATCGGCGGCATGCCCGAACTCAACTTCGAAAATGCTCTTGCTAACTCGAACGTATCCAAAAAAGACGTGAACATCGACACCTCTATCGATTTCGCATCCCTGACGAGTGCATTCATCAGTGGCGAAGGTGACTTCGTCAACCTCTTCGAACCACAAGCTACTCTCATAACTAAGATGGGGTACGGAAACGTCGTAGCTTCTATCGGTTCGGCCTCAGGAGAAATGCCATATACAGCTTTCAATGCGAAGAAAAGCTTTATCGAAAATAATGAAGAACTCATCGAGAGATTTACTTCTGCCATAGCTCGTGGTCTCGAATACGTAGCTTCAAATACTTCCGAGGATATAGCCGACATCATATCTTCTCAATTTCGAGATACATCGATAAACGATCTCGTATCTATCGTCGAACGTTATAAAGAAGCGGATAGTTGGCTTTCAAAACCCATAGTTACCGAAAAGATGTTTGAAAACTTAGAAGACATCATGATAAACTCCAAACAAATCGAAAAATACGTTTCTTTCGATGATCTTGTCGAGAATGTTTATAGATGATTAAAACCGGATTTCAAAGTTCCGGTTTTTTAAATTATATTGAAAAGATCCATCACTACGTTTATGTGTTATAATATCTCTTCGAAGTCCCCATGAAAAATCCTTTTCTCAAAAATTCTCTTTTTTACTTCGACGATATCTCTCTCGCTCAAATCACTTTTTAAAACACTCCTTTTTCCGATCATCACCGGATGTTTCAAAATGCCCTTTTCATAAATATCTACATTGCTGGTTTTATTCGAAGCAAAGTAAGTTTCCTTTATATGTTTCGCCCTTTCGACTTCTCTATCGACTAATGCTTCGACATCTCCCTTCGATTTTGGCTCTATTTCCTTCGCTTTATCGACCATGTCGTAAAGTATCCAAAATTCTGGATGAGCGAAATCTATCATATCTTTGGTTATCTCCTCATCTATGAATCCAAAAGTTCTCTTTCTCTCCAAAGCGAACATGATGCCTTCTTCCATGATAGTTCTCGCACTATAAGCATCTCGAGCATATTGTTCAAAGAAATATTCTATATCGCTTACGTGATTGATGACTGCCGAACTTCCGTTGATACAAGCATCTAAATTCGATTTGAGTTCTACAAAAATCAACTTATATTTGCTAGATATCTTCTCGAGCATCAACAAATCGTATCTACCGAGTATACCACTATCTTCTTTTTCTTTTGTATTCTCAAAACACTGATTATATTCCTGATCGACACATAATAAAGTGTGCTTCCCATCCTTGCATATTCTGAATTTCTGATAACGACAGGCGATGTCGTTTTGTATAGTCTTTTCTTCTTCACTGTCTTTGTAGTATTTATCCAAAAATATAGTCGCTGCTTCGAGCATCGGTATATAATCCACACCGGGTTCCATCTTTTGCTGATTGAAGCGAAAACCGTTCTTCAAAAGTGCCTCTTCGTACGCGACATTTATCGCCTTTTTAGGTGAGTTTTCGATCTTCGTACTAGATAAACCGCGCGGTCTAATCATCCACTTATCTTTTTTCTTTGGTATTAAGGCGATGGCCTCGCGACCTTTGTAATAGATGGATATTCTGTTTGGTTGAGTTCTAAAGGCCACAAAATAAGCATGACCTTTTCCCTTCTTTATATATTCTATTATGTCACTCCAATATTCTTTATTTTCACATTCCAGGTCGTATACTCTCGACAAGACTTTTTTTCTCTTTACCATTTTCCGATAACTCCTTTTCCCTCTAATCCATTATAGCATATTCTTCTAAAAAATGTTCTCTCTTCCGAATGCTTGCATAAAAATTCAATTTATTATAAAATTATATTAGGGTGGTTTATGATGGATAAGATACAGATACAACAAGATCCGGCATTCCAAAGTTTATGCACCAATCTCAGTTTAAATTATAGAAATATGTCGACTTGTAAAAATGCGATTTTCGTCTATGCGAATGCCGATCATTGTCTAATTTTCGATAAAAAATACGACTTTTTAGGAGAAGATATTCCGATAAAAAGTGACAGAAAACTTCAAAAAAGTAAGATGTCTTACGATCTCGATTTCTATCTTTTTTCGAAAGTGATAGTCTTGGAAACACCAAAGAAAGGAATTTATTTCCTACTCGATAGAAATTTCAATCGCTTCGACATAATACATAGTTCGCTAGATGAAGAACTCTTGAGACACACTTCGACAATGCAGTACCTTTTATATACACGTCGATTCGAAGAATATCTACCTGGCTACTTTCCAGCATTTGCTGACTTCAGTACGGAAATCATTTTGAATATAGCGGACCGCATCCAAAATATCTACAAGAAAAGCAATGTTCCGTTCGCCGATGGAAGCGAAGATTTCCATGTGACGATAAACAAAGTCGACTATACTTTGAACTCGTCGAACCAAAAATTTAAAATGCTCTGCTTCATCAAATATTTGGGCGAGATTGCCGAATATTATTTTCAGGGCATTTATCCTCTCATGGCAGTAGACGTTCTCTCTTCCGTGCCGGCACTAGGCGATTATCTAAACAGGATAGCGAAAGAAATCTATAAAAGTCTAAAGCAAATGGATGAACAAAATCCGATATCCTCTGCCGATCGACTCATAACGAGATTCGGTCATACCGAAGAATATGATAAGCTTCGAACTCTCGTCGAGCTTACTTGTATGCTCATGACCGAATGCTCTTTCGACATAGTAGAATTGACTGCTCTTGCCAATGCTTGTTTCCATATTCTCGATGTCCCTGACGAAGAATATCGCCACAAAAGAAACACTCCATATATCCAAAAATCCGAAGCGGACTTCGAAGAGCTGTTCTCGAATGTCGAGGCAAAACGAATTTCTCTTTGGCATTATGCATAATAAAAATGCACAGTTTTGCCAAAATATTGTGCATTTTTTACTTTTTTTGAACAATTTTGCACAGTGATTGTGCATTTTTATAATATTTTTGTTCCCTCGTCCATGATGAAATCTATGAAACCGAACATATCTATACCGTACGGTGGTCGATCGTATTCGTATATGTGAAGACATTCGACTACGTCTTTCGTCATCGGTCCCACACTTCTATTCGTCTTCAAATGATTTTCTATTTGCCTAAAGAGAGCATCCTTATAAGTATCGAATTTGCTTATACCTCTGTTCATATAATCTGCATGCTCGAATAGACAATACTTATCATCTTCTTCGTATATGAGAGAAGTATGTGTCGTATAAGGATTTTCGTGATCCAATTCGAACCAAATGTATATAGTTTTGACGACATATCCGTGGTTTAGAAACCACTCGCGTTCGAACTCGACCTGATCCCAACAATGCCCATATCCACCTTTTATCAAATCGTGAGCAGTGCCGAGTCTCCAGACAGTCTTGACTCCTTCTTCGAATGCTTCGTCATCTTCCATCGTATAAATGTTGCCATCGCCGTCCGTAAACCCGTATTGGATATGTTCATCCATGAACTTTAATAACTCTTCGGGAGTTTTGACATCTTCGATTTTCATGACTCAAATTATGATTTCCGAAATCTTATCGAGCTCATCGAATCCGAACTCGAACTCTTCTTTCGTTTCCATTTTCTTCATTTTAAATCGACCACTATTCACTTCATCTTCACCTAAAGCCACGACATAAGGAATGCCTTCTCTATCGGCATATTCGAAACACTTCTTTAACTTTCGTCCTTTCATTTCGACTTCGACCTTGTAACCGAGATCTCTCAAATCATTGGCTAATTTCAAACTCTTGGCTTCTGTATTCATCGGAATGATATAAAGCTGTATATCGCTTTCGATTAGATTTTCTCTCATCTTCAAAATTTCGTAGATCGTCGAAAGACCGAAGCTTACTCCGACAGCTGGATAGACATTTCCATCGGCGATAAAATCAGTTATCATCTTGTCGTAGCGGCCTCCGCCTCCCAAACTGCAAGATAACTCCCCATTTCTAGCATATACTTCGAACACGTTTCCCGTATAATAATCCTGCCCACGAGCGAGTGACGGTGCAAAAACGACTCGTTCTCCACATCCGATTTCTATGAGTATATCTCTCAAATTCCTAAGTTCGGATAGTCCCTTGGCGAGATCTCCATTGGAAGTTTCGACAAATTTATCGTTCAACTCATCCAACGACATCTCGAAAAAACCCAATAACTTCTCAGCATCGATTTCATTCAAACCGACTTTGACGAGTTCACCGACCAGTTCACTTCTCGGCATTTTATCCATTTTGTCGATGACAGTTACGACTTTTGTGATTCCATCTTCATCGAAATCGACCACTTCTTTGATGAGGCCTCGCATCGCATTGCGGCTATTGTATTTTACGTACACTTCTATTCCGAGCTCGGCATAGCCTTTGAGCCATAGACTGATGAGTTCAGCTTCGATCAGATTTCCATCCAATCCGACGACATCGACATCGCATTGCATGAATTCCCTATCGCGACCAACTTTTACAGGACCATCTCTGAACACTTTTCCCATCTCGTATCGTTTGAATGGCAAACGCAAATCCTTCGTAAGAGCGATGTATTTTGCAAACGGAACGGTCAAGTCGTAACGCAATCCCAACTCTCTATCTCCCTGATCGGACAATTTGTATATCTCGTTTAATAAGTCGTTCGATTCATCGTACTTTCCGGCGAGCATATCATAGTAACAAAGAATAGGTGTCTCTAGTGGTTTGTAACCGTATTCCTCGAATACACTTCTCAAAGTATCTTGAATGTAATTTCTTATACTCTGCTCCTCCGGCGAATAATCGTAACTTCCTTTCACGTTTTTGACTGTGATTTCTCTTTTCATCTTGCATCATCCTTTACATACTGAAGTAAATAAAATTTCAACCGACATAATTGTATCAAACTTCTCATGAAAAGTCACTTCCTTTACATCGGGCATCGTATATTCTCTACTGTTCATGATTTTCATTGAGAAAGAATCACCATTTACTGTGATTCTTATCAATAATTAGGAACGACCATCGCCTTGAAACCATAATAATAACTATCAGTAGAGTTTGTGCTAAACGTTATACGCAACGTATCTCCTGGAATAGTGATAACTTCTGTCATTATGGTTGAGCCGCCATACCTTCCATATTGTTTGTCATCTTTATCATATAAATATACGTAATCTTTTTGAATTGACTCAGTCTGATATTCCAAGAATACCGTGATAGACTTTGCCCCTTCGAAAGTCTTATTAAAATACTCCTTGTTGTCGAGACTGCCCGAATATGGCCTATGTTCCGACTCTGCTATGAACGCATCAGCAAGTACGACATCGCTTATCGTAACATTAGCACCAGGCATCTTAAACGAATTTCCATTTATTAATTCTCCATTCATTTTGAATGAAGTTACGACTTTTCCTTCATCGTTTGGAGTTAACGTTATAACTTTGAGACGATATTCCTGTGTACTACTGAGTTGAACATCCGTTGTATCGCTTAATGTAATCGTATATTCTTGCTCTGGTTGACTTGCCTTTACTACATTTGAACTGTTTAATTTAGTTGCAATCATCTTATCTACCAAAGCGGAAGTTTTTGATGTATAATTCACTGTAATTTGACTTCCTGCAGTTGTAGCAGCAGAAGAAAACATATAATCATATTCTGTACACCTTGTACTTATTATCGTTATGGTTGTACTAAGTTTTTTACACCCAGCAAATATTCCACTCACATTTGTGACTCTATTCATATCGAAGTTGCTTAAATCTAAAGTTATAAGGTTACTACAATCATCGAACATATATCTCATATTTTTAACCATTCTCGTATCGAAGTCACTTACATCTAAAGTTGTAAGACTACTACAACCATCGAACATCCATGACATATCGGTAACTTTACTCGTGTTAAGGACACTCACATCCAATGTCTCAAGGCTACTACAATCTTTAAACATCGCACTCATATTATTTACATTACCAGTGTCAAAACTGCTGATATTCAATAATGTAAGACTACTACAACCTTTAAACATGTTACCCATATTGATTACGTTGCTCGTATCAAAATTGCTTAAATCTAAAGTTGTAAGACTACTACAGTCTTCAAACATACCTGTTGTTTTTCCCATATAAAATACATTACTCGTATCAAAACTACTCAAATCTAAAGTCTTTAAATTGTTACATTTAGCAAACATCGCACTCATATCATTTACATTTCTAGTATCGAAATTATTCAACTTTATAGTTGTAAGTCCACTACAATTATAGAACATGCTGCACATATCGGTCACTTTGCTCGTATCAAAATTACCTACATATAATGTCATTAGTCCACTACAATTACTGAACATGCTGCTCATATCGATCACTTTACTTGTATCGAAGCCACTTACATCTAAAGTTGTAAGACTACTACAACCATTGAACATACCATTCATATTGGTAACATTACCCGTGTTGAAACCACCCACATTCAATAGTGACAACTTACTACAATCATTGAACATACCACTCATATTGGTAACTTTACTTGTATCGAAGTTACTTACATCTAATGTTGCAAGGCTGCTACATTTATTGAACATATAGCTTATATAGGTAACATTACTCGTGTCGAAACTGCCTACATTCAATGAAGTTAGCTTGCTACAATTATTGAACATATAGCTCATATCGGTAACTTTACTCGTGTCGAAATCGCCTACATTCAACGATACTAGTTTGTTACAATTATTGAACATATAGCTCATATCAGTAACATCACTTGTATTTAGATTTTCTAACCCTTCTATACTTTCTAATGAAATAAAATCTTGAAATAGATATTTACTATTTTTGTTAGCTATAGTCTTACCATTCGATTGAATATATGCTATATATGTGCTATCTTCGCTGTTTTGGACAAGATATGTCATTACACTCTCGTCGCCATCTTGTGATATATCATAAGAGTAAGCATAATTTTCTTTTGGACTTATCTTAGTTTCGAATACTACCTTTTTGATATATGATTTATGAGCCCACAATTTACTATTGTCTACTGCCATCAAAGGCGAAGAAGGTTGAGCTTCGTTTATGTTCGATTCCAGTGTGTTTTGCAAGTACCCACCTTTCAAATCGAACTGAACGGCTCCATTACTCCTCCCGGTGTTCTTGATGACAATTTTGATGTTGATGATGCTGTTGAGTCCACCTATTTCTCCCTGTACATTCTGTTCCATATTTCCGACATAATAAACTTTTAGATTGGGGTTATCACTTATGTAATCCAATGCATATTTCGTGTTTTGTGCATTCAAACTCTTGAGATCTAAAGTCAACTTTACCGTCTTCCCAGCCTCGACAGTTATGGAATTGTTCTGAAAGTTCGTATCCGTACTCGTAAGTTCGTAGTTTAGTTTGGCAATACTGATCGTCGCGGCCGAAAGAAATTTGCTTAGCGCAAAGTAGGAGTACGTTCCGCCGGTAAAGAGACAGAATGCCGACAAAAAGACCGCCACGGCAAAATACCTGGCTTTCGTCCTATCCATGTATTTGAGTTTTCTTATCGACTTTTTGATCGAAGTCGATATCTTTTGTAAATGACTTTTAGAAGAGTCTAAATGACCCCCCTCCGAACTTGCTTTCGAGCAACGTATTCTCATAAAACTTTTCTCCAATCCTTGCGACTTTACTATGCCTTAGTCTACATAAAAGTATATAATAAATTGATGATAAACACAAGATTATTATTTTTAAAAACCGAAAGAAAACGCCTCTTGACAAGTCTACTCACCTTTTATATAATACCTCATATTGAACAAGGGGGATTACTATGTACATACTGAGTATAATAAACAAATATATCGATTTGGAAAGACGACGGATGGAACTTGAAAAAGAGAGCAATTCGACCTTGCAGTCTGGAATCTTTAGCTCTGTTTCCGCAGAGACAAAAGAAGAAAAAATTGCAAAAATTGAAAGCCAAATGGTCGAAGTCTTAAACTCGTATCGAGAACACTGCAAGACTGAAAGTGGAAATTTGGTTATCGCTCGCCTAAATCTTCTCAGAATGATAGAAGAACTCGAGAAGAATGAGATACTTTTGACAGGAAGACTAGCGACGATTACACAGGATTATGCAAAAGCTCGAGAAATAAATTCTCGCATCTCCATGAAGAGATACGAAAACCTCGAAGAGAGTTGTCGACATACTTTGGATATTGCGAGACTTCAATTGGAAAAGTTGCGATTCTTTGCCGAAGATTTGGAACAAAGAATTTTTCCAGAAAAGAAACCGACTGTCTAAGGGACGATGAAAAATCGTCTTTTTCAAAACAAAAAAACACAGGTTACCCTATGCTCTTCCACAATATGAACCATCTATAGTGGATACCGTTACGACTTCTCCATCGTCGATAAAGAGTGGAACTTTGATTACTAAACCGTTTTCCAAAGTTGCATCTTTCATCGCACTCGATGTGGTATTACCTTTGACGGCAGGCTCTGTACTCGTGACCGTATAATCTATCTTTTCAGGTAAATCTATACCGATAATTTCACCTTCGTACATGGCGATTTGAATCTCCAAGCCCTCTTTCAAATACTTGGCATTATCTCCCAAAGTCTCACGTGACAACTCCATCTGCTCGTAAGTCTCATTGTTCATGAAAACGTAATTGTTTCCATCGACATATAAGAATTGCGACTTCGATTTGTCGACATGAGCTTTCTCGATTTTTATATTCGTATTATAGGTATCTACTGTTATGCTACCTGTACGCAAATTCTTGAGCTTCATCTTTACGAATGGAGAACCTTTGCCAGGTTTGACGTGTTGAAAATCGACGATTACGCAAAGCTTGCCATCCATGATGATAGTCATTCCATTTTTGATATCGTTGATATTGATCATCATAATTTCATCTTCTCCTAACTATTTTTCTTTTCTTTATGTTCGGTATGTTTTCTACAATTAGGGCAATGCTTTTTGAGAGTTAGTTTTTCAACTGTATTTTTTTTATTTTTCTCGGTTGGACGAAGTTTATGCCCACATACTGGACATTCTAATCCGACCGGTTCTCTGTTTTCACCTTTTTTTGCCATGAAAAGTCCCTCCTTTTTCTTGCGTGTCATATGTATTATAGCAAATATTTAGGATTTTTCAAACAAATAGTTGGTAATTTTGTTATTTATTCGCAAATTGATAGAATAAGCATACCCTCCGGAGCCATCGTTCAAAGAAATATTCGGACTCAAAATCGTAATCGTATACTCGGGGTTGTCATAAGGGGCATACATGATGAATGACGTACTCATCGTACCCGTGTCTATTACTCCGTCCGCATCAGTGTCGACAAAAGTTTCTGCTGTCCCCGTTTTTCCTGCCGAACTTATGCGTCTGTTCGTATAATAATATCCGAGACCACTCGTCATGACGGCATTGAAACCTTGTTGAACACGTTTCATTTGTTCTGGCTGTAAAGAGACATTTCCCATGACTTCTTTTTCATGACTTAATATGATTTCTTCGTTTTTGACGATTTTATTCATGAGACTAGGTCTCAATCTCTCTCCATCGTTCGCGATGGTGTTGATATATTGAAAAATTTCGATTGGTGTATATGTATCGTACTGTCCTATCGACAAATTTAGAAGCAAATCGTCCGAAATCGTCTTTCCTATGATGCCTATGTGCTCGTTCGGCAAGTCTATTCCCGTCTTGACTCCCAACCCATAGCTAGCGAACATATTTCTATACACATCGAACGACTCCTTTGTCGCATTTAATTTTGAATTCCAAGTATAACTCGGATTTGTGAGTTTAGTCGCTATCAAAAACTGATAATAGTTCGAAGACTGAGCCATCGCCTTCAAGTCGTCTATATAACCCAGTCTCGTCCAACTACACTTCTGCGGTACATTGTAAACTTTTATACAAGAATCCCACACCAGTTTTCCTGGTTCGATGAGTCCTTGCTGATATCCGACCGACATCGATGCCCCTTTTACGATACTTCCCACCGTGTAACTCGAATTGATAACATTGATAGTTATGTCGGAAAAATGATCGTCTTTCATGAGCAATCCTGCCATCGCGACAACACTGCCATCATTTGGATTTCCGACGAGAACGTAAGAATGATTGAACCTCTTTGTATTTCGCACCCTCCTTGCGAGCTGCATCTCACTTTTCATGATGTTCTCCACTTCCAATTGTTTATCTATATCGATGGATAAATACAAATCAGCTCCCGGTTCTTCCTCATGCACCGTGACTAAATTTCCATTCTCGATTTTATGTTCGGCAGGTTGACCCCGCAAATAATCGTCATATTGTAACTCCAAAGCACTCACTCCTACCGTGCTGGCCATGCTGATTCCTTTGCTCTCATAATACTCTTTGTATTCCTTGGGAACACCATTCGTACTTATCAGTCCGAATATACTTCGAAGAGTATCTCCGTATGGATAAATTCTCTCCCAAGTCAAAGCCACCTTGACACCGGGCAAATCGAAATCGTTCACTCGTACCACATCTTCATCAGAAAGATTTTTTTTCAATATTTTGTTGTCGAAATAATAGCCTGTACTCAAAATCGAGTATATGTAACTCGCATTCTTGTATTCGTAATCCAAAGAGCTGAGAATATCTTCATCGATTCTCTCGTACTTCAAGGCTTCCAAATCTGTCCCTGATAGTTTTCTCTTTTTATATAGATCCCATTCTTCGTCTGTGATGAGCTCTCGCGCACCATTGTGTTCGTCGATGTAAAACTTTTTAATCTTATAGTCCGTGAAATGCGTTTCATCGAATTTGAGCACACTTCCGAGTTTGTAAGCGATTTCTACTTCCGACTTACCAGTTTTATTCTCGAGTCTATTGTACATTATCGTGTTCACTCCGACATTGTCGACGAGGATTTTGCCATTCACATCGAGTATTCTTCCTCGCGGTGCACTTGCTCCGTATATCACCTGATCTGTCAAAAGTTCGTATTTTTTTTGATAAAAATCACTTTGAAAGACACCCAGTTGTATTATACGACCACTAGCTATGACGATGAAAAAGATCAATAAAATATATATGAATTTTCCTTTTTTCATAATCCACCATCTTTATTATGGTTAATTTTATCGGTAATAATCATATAATGATATTAGGTGATTTCAAATGTTTCAACTTATCAAAAACTACATAACTCGCATGACGAAAGAGGACATCGCCGTATTTGCAAGCAAAAACGGAATCGATTTGAACGAAAGCGAATTGGACTTCACTTATCGTTTCGTAAAGAAGAACTACGAAGCTCTCTATGTGAATCCCAACGTCGACTTGACCAAATACAAGTGCCACTTCACCGAAGAAAATTGGGTTAAGATTACGAAGCTTATAACAGAATGCAAATCTAAATATTTAGGGTTATAGAAAAAGAGACTATTTTACACAAATCTCTTTATTCGACATCCAAACTATCCTCTGTAATACAGAATACTGCATATAATGGAACAGATTTAATTCCGTTTTTAAATCCGAAATTTCTCATTGAAACTCTTATCGCATACTTCGGCTTATACTCGTTTATATAATTGTTTAAACTTCTTGCCTTCACATGTACGTTAGTTTTCACCTCTAAAGGAATGATGAGCCCCTTTTTCGATTGCAAAATAAAGTCTAGCTCACTTTCATAATCGTTCTTCCAATAATTGAGATTTAATCCGTTATATTTTAATGAACTAGCTACATAATTTTCACTTAACATCCCAACCATCGTTTCATTGACGGCATCTCTATTCTTGATGAAATACAAAGGAAATTCGCTCAAATTTGTAAGTAAACCGACATCATTCATATAGAGTTTAAACGATTCGATTTCTTCGTACATTTTAAGTGGGACTCCTATCTTCGTTTTTACACACTTATTTACTATTCCGGCATTAGTTAACCAATTTATAGAATCTCCGAATATAGAACTAGTTCCACCTTTTTGAATCAATTTATATTGAAATTTTTTATTATCT
>CAZKKM010000018.1:0-1975 GCA_964553435.1 uncultured Muribaculaceae bacterium
TCATACAAAAATCAGAGAAAGTTTTCCACATTCTCTGATTTTTTCTTGTCAACTTTTATTTTTACCTAAACTCAAAAAATAAAAGTCGCTTCATTATTCATTTTCCACAAAACTATTCTCAATATTTCGTTAATCCCCTTTTCGATTCTTTCATTTTTATCTCCTCTACATCACTGGCAACACCATTTTGTTCGACCAATTTCACCGAATTATCTCTATCGTAGAAAATCAGTGCTTTCCCTTTCGATACACTATTGTTCACTTTATATAATTTATTTTGAAACTGTAATGTAAAGTTGTCATTAATGTGTATCTCTTTCTTAAAATAAAACGATTTTTCATCATATAAACAAGCGCGATATCTCACATGAGATTTTCTTTTCATAGATAAATTCAGCTGCTTTCGCACCTTTCTTATCGCACCCCTTATTTCACGATCACTATCGATACTTTTAATTGCATACTGTTCTAAATAATCTTTATAGTATTCTTTATCATGCGAAAACAATTTATCACACATCACAAACCTGGGCGCCCCGTATTGTCTTAATAATGTACTCATCATAATGTGAAAAGCATCTTTATTATTGTACACATCTTCTATAATAAATAAAATATCCTGTGTATCATAATCGAAAGCGACATATACTGGCATGTAGTGCACCACGTATTTGACCATGACACACGTATTTGGATGACTCTTTTTTTCTTTGAGAATACTACATAATTTAGAATAACTGGGAGTATATATATTTTTTTCTTTTAAAAATCTATAAAAATCTTTCTTGCTAATGAAATTGTTCTCGGAATATAACTTTTTTAAATTTTTGATGCTGTTTTGATTTATCTTGTTGTATGCCTCTCTTTTTTTTGGTTTAGGCAGCCCATTCTCCATAATTTGAGAATGCATTTTTATCAAATATTTTTCATGATATCCTGTCATTTTACTCAATTGTTTGAAGGTTTTATCACCTTTGTTTTTTAACAATTTGTATAGCTCTTCTTTACCCATTTTTTTCTTATTTATCATGCTATTTATTATAACATGTAAGGTAATATTTAGCAAATATTTTTAATCGTTTTATTAAAATATTCCATATGTAGTATAATCGAGCACAAAAAAGGAGGAAGAATTATGTCTCAGACATTATCGAATAGCATTACTATAAGTGAAGATGCACGACTTTCTTTAGAAATGCTAGAAAAAACAGACGATGCTCAATTGATGAGTATTGTGCGAATTGTAAAAGAAATATTATATTTCTTTACTACACCTGAAAATAGAAAGAAGTCGAGGTTACAATCTCTCATCGGTAAAGAAAACATCGAGTATTTACTCGAGAAGTTGATTGGGAATATAGACAGAATAAAGGATGCCGATACTGCAATAGAACTTAAACACTTACTGTTAAATCCTACTGTTTTAGTCCTGGAATCACACGACGAAATATATTCTTTTCTAAAAACTAATCCTTCATTAGAAAACACTATGTATATGCAAAGATGTATGACCGGTAGATTAGAAGATTTAAGCGAAGCAGACATTTCAATAAAATGTTGTGAGGAACTTGAAATTTTGTTCAAAAGATTAGAATTCGTCAATATACCTGAAATCGAACTTTTAAGTACCCGTTTTAAGAGTTATATGACCGGCTATACATCCAGCTATCACAGTTTAGAAGATGGAATCGATCACACAGGACATATATGCAAAGGAGTTTTATATAGAGTATTCAACTTTAGTCCAATGATAACAAGCACATGTCATCATACTGAAGACAATATTTTCTCAGTATTTGTCGATATGCTCATCGACAAATTACCTTTATTATCCAAAAATCATTTGCTGATTTACAATGCCATTTTATCTGACAAGTCGTATATGTATAGAGCAGCTGGTAAAGAAGATTCTTATAAAATATTAGATCTATTATCTAAAATTGAAAACTTAGATGAGAAGATCGCAGATTTGATA
>CAZKKM010000018.1:1985-21526 GCA_964553435.1 uncultured Muribaculaceae bacterium
AAAACACTAGAAGTATAGACAGACAATATTGTCCGGATTATAGCATATTCATGATGTTTTTAGAGCTGGCTTGTACTTTAAGTTACAGTGAATTATTTTCTGTTTATGAAGACTTATTTAACAATGTACAAGATACTCCCGAACTGGGTCATGTTAGACAGATATTATTCGACATTGTCGAGCGGGATTTTCCTGCCATATACAATTTGGAAATGATTATTCGCAGTAGTATCCTCGAATGTAAAAATTCTAACATTCACGATTTAGACAACTTTTTAAATGTATTATGTAGAAGAATATCGGCACACTGCGAAATAGACAGAAAAGATATAACTGCTCTCAAAGTAAGAATATCGACAGCCATGAATGATTACTACTATAAAGAGCGATTACAATATTTACAAACTGCACTTCAAAAAAAGAAAACATTTCTATTATCAGAAAAAAATAAAAGAGATATCTGCTAATATTTGCAGTATCTCTTTTAATCTCTCTTATCCTATTCGACTCGGTATTCGTTTCCGATAGTCCCGTCTCCGATCATTTTATTTGCGTATTCGGCAGAGAGATTTATGATCGGTGCGACCGCACCAGTGTAATAGATAGTTTTAGCCATCAATTTGCCGTCAGTATTGACAGCGAATGTAAAGGCAAGAGAACCAAGGAAACTGTAAGGTGAGAAAGACCAGTACCAATTACTTGGTCTATATAAATAATAATTTTGGTTTACTACTGCATTTTTTCCACTTCCTGCCGCGACTATTTCATCTGCTGTTATAAGTCCCACTGGATATGTGAGTGCTCCGTTTCCTTTTTCTTCGTCGCTCACCGTAAACGCATCGTTCTTCTCTGGACATTTAAATGTTGGAGCTGTTGCTACTGTCGCAGAATTCCACACTCCTAATCGTGCTGGTGCTCCATAGGCTGTTGTATTTGTTCCGAATCCTTTTCCGGTATCCTTATCATACCCTGTTACATCTTGTCCGGGTGTACTTCTATCATTACAGAATAGAATGTCGGCGACTGCACTTCCGTATCCTGTATCTTCGATATTCGTTTTGTACCATTCATCTACCGCTATTTTGATATCCGAGCTCTCCGTATTCGTCTGAGCTTCTTCTTTACTCGTACTTGCAGTTGTTCCTGCTGGCCCGTACATCCAGCCTATGTATTTCGCATCATTGTAATTTGCACGGTATATTTGCTTGGTATGCGTGAAACTATTTTCATCGTTTTCACCATTAACATGTGCCTTCGTCCCGTCGTACATTATTCTCAAACTTCCGTCTCCATTGATTCTGATTATTCTCCAATAGAAACCAGCGAATCTTACGTAATTGTTTGTAACTGCTCCTCTGTAGTAGTAACTCGTTCCATAGTCGTCTTCCATCTCGAAGACTCCTTCGTCTGTCGTAGCAGGACTTTCAAATCCCGTTTTCATACCATTCGAACTTACTTTCAATGTAGCCAAAGTCGTCTCGGCATTTAAAGCTGATATTTCGTATTTCGTATCCTCTAAATCGAAATCGGTGTAAAACATCGCACTTAGATCCGCATCTTGATTTAAATTGCTCAAATAATTCAATGTAACAACAAGATTATAATAGTATGTTTTACCGACTGGTATACTCAAATTATTTGCCAATACTTCTATCGCACTCTCTTCTGATCGAGGTACATTAGTTTTACTCACAACCTCAGTATATGGTCCTGTTTCCGTTTCAGAATAACTCAAGGTATAAGTTAAACTTCCTTCCAAGTACGTATTGACCAACCCTTGAAAGTACATCTTCACTTTCGCATCAGCCGTACCAGTATTTGTAATCGTGAATTTCTTTGTAAGCGATTCTCCGAAAGATAGCTGTCCTGTAATACCAGTGTCGTTATCTGCGAATCTAGCACTCACGTTTGCTGTATTGATAGTCGCTTGGACTGGTTTTGTTTCTCCTACTGCGGTAAAAAATGCATACGAAATCGTTCCCACTATTGTAAGAATAGATGCTATTCCTACTATCAAGCATATCGTTCTCTTCGTCTTTAAATCCATAATCCCGTCTCCTATTCTCTCTTATGACACCTTGTCATATCTTACTAAAAGTATACGACAAAACATCTCTAAAAGCAATTACTTTCGAATGCGAAAAGTATCCGAAAAAACAAATGCAGCTAATCATATTCAGTCAGAATTATAAAACCGAAGTTACGAAATTTTTGACGAAAAAAAGATTGAGTTGCAATCAATCTTTCGGTTTTGAAATTGCCGCCATCACGAAACTCATTATGATTGTTCCGCTTATGCCAGCCGAAGTCATCAAATACATTCCTTGAAACAGTCCATAAAATCCGTTTTCTTGAAATCCTTCATAAGCTGCTTTTACGAGACTGTTCCCGAACGAAGTTATCGGCAAACAAAGACCGTATCCAAATTTATCCAAAAGTATATCGTAAAAACCGAATATTCCCAAAAAGGCACCTACGACGACGAACAGACTCGTAATGTGTCCGGGTGTGAACTTCGTCGTATCGTAAATTAAACTTGCAATCAAACAGATGATGCCGACTGCCATAAAAGATGTGAATACTCTCATTTATCTATCACCTCGATACTCACCGCGTGACTGACACTCGGAAGAGTTTTTTTCTGATTGACTAACGTCTGATTTTGCAAAGCTCCCGTCCCGATTATGAGAACTTTTTTATACTTTCGATCTTTTAAGATTTTTTCCACTAAATATAGAGGAAGACACACCGGACCGCTTGCACCTTGATCCGTGAGTGTTTTATCTACGATCAACTCGCTTCCCGCGTCGATGTGGTTCTTGAGTGTAATGTCATTTTTAGCTAGGATATCGTACATGAGCTCACTTCCCAGCTTACCTAAATCCCCTGTCAAGATGACGTCATAATAATCGGGTGACCTCTTCGTATCGTTGAAATGTTCCATGATCGTCTCGGCCGCACTCGGTGCCATGATGGCTCCCATATTATTCGCATCCTTCACCCCAAAGTCGATGACTTTGCCGATAGTTGCCGACTCGATTTTCATCGAAGTTGGATTTTTGGTGACGACAGACGCGACCGCACCGGTAGCTGTGAAAGTTTGAGTCACACGTCGCGGAGAACCATACTCGATAGGATAACGAAATGTTCTCTCCGCGGCCAAATTGTGGCTGCTGACCGCTACACAAGCCGAATGTAAATTTGCTGCTGAAGATAAGACCGATCCAGCGACGATCAATCCTTCGGCATAAGAAGCACATGCACTATATAACCCCAAATGAGAAAGTTCGAAGTGCGAAGCTGTCTTGTTCGATGTACCTATCTGATTCGATAAGTCTGCGCTCAGAAGCAAATCGACCGAATTTCTTTTGAGTATATCTTTGATGACCATACTTTGCATCTTTACTTCGGCATCTTCGCTCGTCTTCTCTCCGTTAAAATAGTCCGGAAATGAAAACTTCGTGTTTATTTTCTCGTTGATTCCCGAAATAGTCGAAGACTCACTCAAATAAATGTTTTTAAATTTGAAACTAGCCATAAATGATCACCTTTATGATGGCAAAGATAAATGCCGAACAAGTGCCGTATAGGATGACACATCCCGCCAATTTGAACATATTTGAACCCAGTCCTGTTATCAGCCCATCTTTTCGATAATCGATCAATGAACTTGCGACAGAATGGGCGAACCCTGTAATCGGAATTATCACACCAAATTTGAACTTCGATACGAGTGTATCGAACACCCCAAACCCGGTGAGAATGACCGCGACGGCAATGTACGTGAGGCACGACCAACCTATCGCGACTGCATCTGTAAGATCGAACATGCTCATATACCAACTTGTCAAAACCTCATAGAATGCTCCCAAAACTCCTCCGGCCAGAAATGATATGAAAGCATCTTCTAAGATATTTGGATTTTTACTTTTTGAAAGTACAATTTTGTTGTATTCTTCCTTGTCCATTTTATCACCACTTTTATCATGGATAAAAATCTTCGTTTTTATACTAACTTGCCATATAATTTCTCATCTTTTCGCGACTTGACTTCTCCAAACGGCTCACCTTTACCTGTGAAAGACCCAATACCTTTGCGGTCTCATCTTGACTTTTGTCCTCCATATAACGGCTAGTCATGACACTCTTTTCTAAAGGACTCAGACGACTTAATGATTCTCTTAACATGATCATATCATCCAAATGTGCTTCCCGAGCTCGCAAAGAAAGTGCTTCATCCTCGACACTTACAGTTGCACTGAGCGAATTCAAGATCGAAACGAATAATCCATAATCGACTCCAATTTGAGCACATACCTCTTCATAAGAAATACTTCTACCGTATTTTGCATCGAAAAGCTCCTTGGCTTTCATGACACTTCTGTAAAGTTTCATCTCTGCTTTACGCACTTTGATCGGTCGATTTCCTGTCGCGGCCTCGTACATTTCACCATAGATGAAACCGTATGCATATGTACTGAACTTAGTACCAACTTCCGGATTATAATTCTTATAGGCTTTGGTCAAACCCAAAAATCCTGCTTGAATTAAATCCTCTCTATCTACTCCATAAAACTGTGTAGACATTTTATATATCATGTTTTGATTTTCCAATATAATTTCACTTGGCATGACAATTCTTCCTTTCTGTCCAAACTATAAAACAGAAAACTTTTTGCATAAAGCCCTTCGACAACAAGTGTCAAATTAATTTTTGGAGTTTACATATAAAAGTTGTATAGTATGTAAAATAGTGAGTATGATAATAATCAGTAAGAGCAATTTTAATTCTTTTAATTCTCTCGATATCTCGTCATAGTCGGTGCATGGGACCGATTCCGTCTTGACATCATCTTTATCATCGTCGAACATTTCCTTGTCGAAAATGGCAATTTTATCGTACTCTTTGTCACCTTTATCTTTCCCAGTCTCTTCGTCGACTATCGTATTATTATTTCTGTTTTCGACAATCGAACCTACAGAATTCGAATTGCTCGGTCTTCCAATCCCCGCTGGTGCGGTTGGCTTCTCTATGATCACATCATTCTTTATATTATCATCGATACTGGGCGCCTCCTCATAGGGCGGCTCGATGATGACGGGATACTTGTCCGGTTCATCTACACTGCTCTTCTCTTCTCGTCTATAAATTTTGTAGATGAACATATCTTCGTTTTCGTCGAACAAATAGTTGCCCACATCGAGCTCATCTACATCCTCGTGATACACCCTTTCATATTTTACACAGTTACAAAATTCTTGATAATACCTGAAATGATATTGTAGTTTATTGTCATTGAACCCCAGTTCTTCTTTTTTATCTTCTGTAAAAGGCTTTATTATCGTATGATCGTACATATTCTCGAGACTGAGCATCATTCCTGCACCAGGTGTATTTATGCCATCGAAAGAGATAGATGGTTGATTGTATTTATCCTCTTGATAAAATAATGTGACTTCCAAATCGTTCACCCAAATACCAGGCAAATCGACGATTATATCGTTCACTCCTCGAATGTTTTCCAACACTTTATACGTCTCACCAGATACACTCATCACTATCTTGCTTATCTTCAATTTCTCAGCATCGAAATCTCTCATTCGAAAACGCGTTACCTTGAAGTTTTCACTCGCCCTGATAGCTATGAGACGATCGCTATCGTAATGTTCCGGCTTGACACTTGTGATGACCTCTTTTTTGATCGGACTCGATGTACATGTATCATAATCGTCTATACTCGCATCGTACTTATCCAAAATATCGCTTTCTTCCCGAAGAGAATAATATTTGTGTTTTACAATAGTTTCATATTTCGTAAATTCATCGACGATCGGTTTTGTTGTCTGTTCGCCCACATACTCGTAATCTGTGTATTCCTTAGCGAAAACTGGAACACTCACAAGTAAAGCGAGCAGCAATATTTTCTTCTTCATTATCTTCCTTCTTTCTATCACCCTTCACTTATTATTATTACGAGGAATTCAAATTTTTCTCATAAAAAAATTAAAAAAGTCGAAAAAAGTATTTATTTTTATAAAAAAAAGGGAATTTGTCACTCTTTTTTGACAAATTCTCTTTTTGGAAAACACTTTATAATTTGCTATTTATCGTCCTTCAAAGAAAGTCGCTTCTTCGCAAGGATTGTTTCTAGTTCCTTCATATCTTCTTCTAAAACTTCAAATGCACGTTCAAATAACTCATCTCTTGTCAAATCGACTCCGATAGATCGAAGTAACTCTAAAGAAGGCTCCTTTGCTCCCGAAGACAAGAAATCGATGTAATCTTTCACTGCGAGCGACTTATCTTTCAATTTCGAATAGACGGCATTGGCTATCACGATCCCTGTCGCATAATTGTATGAGTAAAATGCCCATCTATACAGCTTTCCCAATCTGACCCACTCTGTCGCATTCGCTTCGTCATAAACGACCTCGTCGCCATAATAAGTTTTCACTAACCTCATATATCTCTCATTCAAAGATGACACGGTCAATTTACTTCCTCTTTCTAATTGCTCGTATAGCTCCTTTTCAAATTCCGTATACATCGTCTGTCTATATAGACTAGTTACGAAGTTATCTATCTCTTTGGAAAGATAGAAAGCTCTCTCCTCATCATCACTAGCTTGTTCTAAAAGACATCTATTTAACAATATTTCATTAGTAATTGAAGCTGTTTCACCAGTAAATACGGTACTTATGCGATAAGGAAAAGGCAAATGAAGAGAAAGCGAATCGTTGATACTATGTCCGAGTTCGTGTACGAGATTTTTAAGATCATTGTAATTTTCTTTATAACTCAAAAACGAATATCCGAGCCAAGAAAACACTATCGTCGGATGTCGCTCGTCGTTCGCTTGAGCATCGACATGTCCCTCATCCATCAATTTCATTGCCAACGAGACATAATCGTCGCCGAGTACCGAAAAAGCTTCCTTGACGATCCGGACTCCTTCATCGATAGGATACTTTCTTCGAACATCGAAATCGATAGGCACCCCCAAATCATATAGATGAGCTCCCTCGATGCCCATGTAATCAGCTTTCAAAGCCATATACTTCTGTAAAAAAGGTAAATTTTTATGAACACCTGCAATGAGTTTATCGATGATCAGAGATTCGACATCTTCTTTGTCGAGACTTGCTTCGAGTACACTCGCATATCCTTCTATTTTGCTCACTTCTGCTCGTCTTTCGTATATATCATTCAAAATGTCGGCAGCGCGTTCGAGAACACTCTCATATGCCGCATTTAAGTTTTCGAAGGCACTCTTTCTCGTATCGCGATCTCTACTCACGAGATATATTCCAACATCCTGTAAAGTCAGCTCGATTTTCTTGCCATCGATAATCAACGGCTCTATTTTGACTCCATTGACAAGTGCATTGTACTCATTTAAAAGAGCATTTATTTCCTTTTGCAACTGCACTTTTTCTTCGCTTGCAACCACGTGGCGATCTTTTTTGAACAATCCATCGATATATACCCTGTATATTGCTGCTTCTTCATTTTGTAAGAACATTTCTGAAACTCTATCCGCACCTTCGTTCACAATCTTCTCATCCACAAAAGCTAACCTTTCGACGATGTCGCTATATTTCTTCTCGACTGCACTTTTGAGTGCCTTAGTTTCCTCAGATGAAATATTCGTATAATACATGAGCGAACCGTACACTTGTGCTTTGTATGCCATACTTTGACACTCAAAGCGCTCGTCCAGCATCATCTTCAAACTATCGGCGGTCAATTCTTCATTCCTAAATCTTTCCACTCGCTTGCAAGCATTGTCGATTTCGACAAAACTTGCAAGACACTCTTCCGCCGATGCGAAGAGTTCATCCAAATTCCATTTCAAATTCACGTCACACCTCCGTATCACATATGTTTGCTTTTGACTATTCTTACAGGTCCCTGCAAGCGAACTAGTGGATTCAATTTGTACAATACGTATCTCTTCAAATTTTCATCTAACCTCTGTCTATCCGCATCTGTTAATCCGATTTCTAATAGTTCTCTTTTCTTATATTGCAAGGCCGAGTTTTTAATTTCCTCGAGAATGCGTTTTGCTTCTTCCATTTCGTCCTCATAAATCGTATACATCCAACACCTATCGACGGGATCGAAATCGCTTCTGATCGCAGATTCCGACATTTCTCTAGCTTTCTTCATCGCCTCTGTTGCTAATTTGATGAATAAGTTGCTATATTGTTCGCACACCATTGCCCTACCGACTATACCTCTTTCATACAACTTCGTACTCATTTCATCCAAATTCGCTATGATACTTGCATTTCCTGTCTCTTTGTTTATGATTGCTCTCAAATCGCCCTTGGCAAATAACTTTTCCATAGTTTTTTGTCCGATTCTAAGTTCTATGAGCTTCGCCAACTCGGCCAATTCTGGATATCTATAAGGTACATCGAAATACCTCTTTAAAAAGACATCTTTATATCCTTTTTGTAATCCGTACCCTATATGCGTAACTACAGCATTTTCGCGGTTGTAAGACCATCTTTCAAATCCCCGCACTGCAAAATACGAATAATCTCTCGTCACGACCATATCCAAAAGAGCTCCATACAACGTCGACGACACATCGTCGGGATCGATTATGAGTTTGCCCTTGTGAGCATCGTAACTGCCGATATCTTTTCCCTTACGAAAAACCAATGCCTCCGATCTAAAATCTCTATAGAAAGTGGATGTGTCGAATCCCACTTCGCGCATAACTTGCTCAAAATATTTGATTGCTGTTGACTCTTCTTTCTTGATCCCCTTTTTGTCGATTTTTTTTCTCACTCCGTAAGCTTTTCCTGTCGCGGGAATCCTGTCTATTTTTCGATACTGCTCGCTTTCTTTTCTCTTCACATCGAGACGTGCATCGATGGCGATTTTTGCCGCGAATGCCTGAATGCCTACTGCTAAGCCCACTATAGAAACTCCATATATTATTTTCATCGTTTCTTCTTCCATAACTTTTTTCCTCCCTGAGTCTCGTCTTCATTATATCATCGATCATCCTTTATGCCAAGAAAAAAAGACCACAAATGATCCTATCTAAATCGTCACTTCATCGGTAGTTCGAGTATACGACTCTTCTCCGTTTGGTCTTTCATAACGGTCTCTCTTTCCAAACCCTCCACCAATTTGGCAATATCTTCCTGTCCAGTCACCGTCTGTCTTTCTCTTAAGATATTCATATACATGCGCGCGACTTCTTCGTCACCTATCTTGCGAGCAGACCTAACTTGCTCACAAAAATGAAGTAACAAACATTCATAATCACCTGTGACGATGTCACACAATGCTTCGAAAAGTTCTTCGTGTGTAGTATCGCCCAACTTATCTCCGATTTCCAAAAGAGTCCCTATCATGAATCGATGTGAAGTCAAATTCTGTATTTCTAAGTATGTATCTATGAGCATTTCAGCAACTTCTCTCGAAGTATCTAATCTCGAAAAAATTTCATTTAACATCGAAGGAAAAGAAACACCGCACTTCGCTTCTTCTTGTATAGCCCATCTCGATAAAATGCCTATTTGATTATCTTTGAAGGCCACCTTTTGTTTTTGAGCAAGTTCCAAACTTTTGATATAAGCACCTAAATAATCCCCGCTTTTTACCGATGCATAGAGTCCATCTCCGGCCACGCGTGTTCGTTCGACTGGTTGTCCCGTCTTTCGCATAGTCACGATGTCATTTGCAAGTATGCGCAAAGCAGCCATTATTCCCCTCAAAGAATACTTCTTCGCTTCTTCATTTAAACGTTCGGCCAACAAATTAACTCTCTTCTTTTCAAAATAATATACTATATCTTCTCTGAGAGCTGTCGAATTTCTTTCTATATTTCTCAAAACTCTTCGCACGACCGCGACTTCGCTCGGCATGGAGTCGTCGTCATTATAATGCGTACTTATGAATCTGAGTCCCTTTTTAAAGTCGTTTGCCAATATGCAACGTCTCAACTCGTTCAAAATAGTATTCGCATCATCATCGACGAGAACATCACTAGATCTCATCTTGCGTGCTTGTTCTCTCAATTCTTTGGGAAGGCTTTGAACAAATTGCAAAAGATAAAGATAGAAATTGAAGTCTTTCTCGTAAGATGTCCCTTTGGCCATTCCCAAAAAGGCCAATTTTCTAAGCGCCGAGACCTCATCTTCGATCAACACTTGATTGAAAAAATCTCTCCATAGTGTCCTATTCACATCCAAGCGATAACATGCTTCGTGACATTCCACAGCTTTTTCTTCTTGTCCACATGCTCTCAAATAATTGCCGTATATGAACATATTTCTGTAGTCCACGATGACATACTCGTCCTTATCGCATCTTCCTATGAGCCCATCGCTCTCGAGCTTTTCGATATCGCGAGGTTTTAAACGGACCTTTTTTAAGCTGCTCTTCGTCAACTTTTCGCCCTTTGACAATAATTCGTACACCGCATAAAGTGCATCCAAATTATCCGTCAGCTGAATCGAACTCGATACACTCAGATTACACAATGCGACTTTTCTATATGCTTCGTATTGCTTCGTATCGACGAGATGGTAAATTCCTCTGGCAGAGTCCCTTTTCAAAATTCCCTGTTCTACCAGCCTGCCGACGTGATAACTGTCCAATCCGACGGCTCTCATCGCTCCACTCGTCAATTTATCATCTTCGATCAATATGTCGTATATTTTATGTACATCGGCATTTATGACGAAAATATCCGTTCCTTCTTCACGAGCATTCTTATACTTTTCATAAAAACTTTTATCCCCCACTACAAAATGCGATGAATCTGCCTTTATGAGAAATCCATCATTTATTAACACATTCGCCCTAAATCGTGTAACTCCCCCTTCGATGAGATCGACTATACTTACCGAACCCAATTCGTACACCATTCTCAATACGATTTCCAATTCTTCGTTGATTACCATGTAAAAATCCCCCTTTAAAAGTACCCATATGATAAAGTAAAATCCCAAAAAATGCAAGAAAAACCACCACAAATACTCCAAAAAAAAAGATGATTTTACATCGATGACAAAATCACCTTTTATATTTCCATACAATGCCTCTTACACACCTACATCGGGCGCTCTAAAAGGATTTGTATCAGAACCGTCCCCTATGAAAGTTTTTACGTATTCGGCTGAGAGATTGATAACCGGAGCAACAGCATGATTGTTAGCAACGATAGCATCATAAAGAGGACCGCCAGAAAAAACATAATATAGCCACGCTGATGTGCCTGTAGATGATTTAGGAGTCATAGTCCAATATGAATTGTTTTTTCGAAGATAATATCCTTTTACACCGAACTCTTCGTCATTACCAGCCCCAGCTGCTATGATCTCATCTGCCGTTATTAGACCTACAGGATATGTCAAAGCCCCATTTCCTTTAGAAGTATCGTCCACTGTAAAAGCATCATTTTTTTGTGGGCATTTAAAACTCGGTTCTAATCCTACTTTATTTAAAGAGCTCTTCATCCTCACATAAGCTCCAAAATGAGTGCGATTGCCTCCGTATCCAAGTCCTGTATCATTAGAATCGCCTGTTACATCCTTCCCCGGTATACTTCTGTCATTACAAAATATTTCATCGCTTACATAGCTCGAATATCCGGTATCTACTATATTTTCTTTATACCATGAATCTAATAGCTTTTTCATTACCGACGATTCACTGTTCGTCTGAGCCTCCTCTTTTGAGGTGCTAGCCACTATAGTACCATCTGAGGCATCAGCTGGTGAAAACATATATCCTACATATTTAGTATCACTTTTTATAGCGGTACTTGGATTAAAAATGACATTGTTTCTGATAAATCTATCAGCAGTTGTATCCTCAATCGTATATGCTTGTGTTCCATCGTAAATCATTCTCAATGATCCGTCTCCGTTCACACGAACGATTCGCCACCACATATCTTTGCCTGCGCGAGAAAATGCTGTACACAGTTTGTTGTACGAACTGGCACTACTACACTCTTGTGCAGTAGCATATTCATGAAATCCACCAGTGCCATCGGAATTATTATAACCTATATATGTGTTAGACGCACTCTCGTTCCATTTTCCGAACTTTACATAGTTGTTATTTCCTTGTCCTCGAAAATAATAACTCGTTCCGTAGTCGTCTTCCATTTCAAATATCTTATCTAAATATTCGTATCCTGTTATTTCTCTAGAAATATATGTATAATACATTTTGCTCGAAGTCGTCGAACTTTCAATTTTATACAAACCTGTTAAAGAATCAGTCTCCACAGTAGAAGATGTGGATCCAGTATAACTTCTTACATATTTCCCTTTCAAAGTGCTATAACATGATGAATATCGACATACTTTTGGATCATCGAGTACAAACGCACCGGTAGCTTCATCAAAAGTATACGAGCTGGAATATGTATAATACTTTGTCGTCGTCGGAGTGTAATTACGGACAGTTTCATTCGGTTTTATAGCATATTTTGACGGATATGGTGCAATACGATCGAAGTTATCAACCGTTCCACTGGAAGTGAGTTTTAAAGCCTGCAAAGTAGGCTCTGCACTCACTTTCTCTTTATCAAAATACACATTGCATGAATCGGTATTTGCTACACTCAAACTAAGTGTCTTTGTCGTCGGATTTTGTGTTATCGTTCCACCGTTTACACAACTCGTCTTCTCTGTATTCAAGACATATCCTGTCGTCGGAAAAGCATTGCCTGAACTGAGCTCATACTCTCCCGAGTCGTTTTGAATATGCAATGCTATCACCTCTCGTTTTCTATTCGAATTAGGCGCACCTTGAGAATCAGTAGATTTATATAGTGCGATGCTTTGCAAGATGAGAGCAATACCCATAATGGCGATTATCATACTTTTCCTATGGGAACTTTTTCTACTTAAAGAACCTCCTCCTCGAACTTGATTATAAGCTGATCTTTTCATAACTGTAGCCTCCTACCTTGCTTAAAAGTATACACTAAAAATGAGTATTTTTCAACCTCTATAGTTCATATATTTTTCCATCTTCCAAAGCTACGGTATTGTCGAAAACAGCAACTCCTTTGGAACCATCCTCGGTATGTATGATGATCGTGTGATCCGGCCTCAGCACCTCGTTCATCTTCTTCATCGTCTGGGCATCGGCATGACCAGAAGTATGTAGTTCATGAAAATCGATTCCCATCTTCTCTATTTCACTGACCAACTCTTGCAACTTTTTATCTTTTTCCAAGTACCCGTTCCACATCGAATAGACGAGACATGCTTTCGTTATCAATCCTTCTTTTTTTAATTTTCGCACATCGAGCAACATCGACGGTTTTAAAAACATGATGTACTTGGGTAAAAAGCCATAATCGAAAGAATTGTCCATGTACTTCTTCTTGAATTCCTCACTCTTCGAATTTCTATAGCGAATGGGATTCCATCTATATACTCCCGAAGTTTTTCCCGTTATTTTAAAATCGACGGCCTCAGTGACGGCAGAAGTGAACGTATCGAAGACGATGGACTTATCACCTTTAGCTTTATAAAAACTGACGATTCTATCCAAATTCGTCGATGAGGCCAAGACGAATATCTGATCGTATTCGGAAAAGAGTTCCTTCGCTTTTTTTTCCAGTTTGAACTCGCTCATGTATCTTTCGCTTTCACTTCGTGACAGAGTCGTTCCTTCCGTGATTAGACAATCCACATGTCCAATTTTCTCGAGAGTAGAAGCGAATATGCCGCCTTTTCGACCGTGGCTACGATAATCTCCCGTATGAAGTATTCTCTTTCCCTCTGCTTCTATTAAAAACATACAGGAATTGTAAGAGGAATGGTCGACTATGTACGGAGTGACTTTGAAATCTCCTGCATCTATAGGATCGTTTTCGACATCTTTATAAAGATGAAAAGTCGACACCTCTCGTTCGAGAGAGGCATTCACACCGAAATCCGCCCCGATATCGATTATCCGCTTCGTCATTTCCTCCATGAAGACGGGGATTGCCTCAGGTATCAAATTGACCAAACCCACGTGGTCTCCATGACTGTGCGTGATAAACACCTTATCCGCCCCTTTTATTTCGCAAAGCAATTTTTCCTTGTCTACATGCTTCTTCGCCTCTTCATCCAAATCTTCTCCAAAATCGATGACAATTTTGGAATTTTCTGAACTGATGACGGTTATACATCCCCCTATTTGATGGGTACCTTTGACGACTTTTATTCTCACCATCTCAATTTCCTCATCTCATTATCGTACACAATTTCGAATTCATCTTCGTCAGTCGTGACCGTCATGGTACTCGTTTCTATGTCGTCTTTCCTATCGTGGATAAGTGCTGTTCTTTCGACATATTTTTTCATTTCATTGTAATAGAAAATATTTTCGAAACTCTGTCGAGTTTTTTCCTCTGCTGCCCGCTCGACTCGACCTACAAATACGATATGTCCTCCCTTTTTAGTCAAAACAGAAAGCTTTTCTAATATCTCTCGAGGAGAATATACTCCGTTTCTCAAAAGAAAATCGAATCTGTAGATGATGATGATCTTCGATGTCTCGGAATTCTCACTTTCCCGTTTGAGAACAAAATCGACAAAGTCTTCGTCGTAAGTTTTGAAGCTTTCGACGAAAATTTCGCTCTTTTGCAACCGCTCGATCCCCCTCACGATAGTATCTCTTTCTTCACATTCTACCTCTTTTTTGTAGATAGAAAGAGGATTCAAAACAGAATCTACGAGGGCTCCATCGATACCTAGCATCTCTCTTAAAACTACTCCTGTGAACCAAGTATGTCCTTCGTCCGTATAGACGGCAACTTTTTTGTTCTGGTTGATTCCATATTCCAAGACTATTTCGGCTATCACTTCCGGTAAATGATAGCCAGGCCGTGCCGCTACTAAAGACATAGGAACTTCTCCCACTGCTTTGATAAAATCCCTTAAATCATTCATAAACAACTTCCTAGCCGATTAGAGGAGATATCTCGTCCTCTTCTCCATCTTTACTCAAAACCAAAGCCTGCCTGCACGTTTCGATATCGCCGATTTTCACTGGTGCACAATCTATATGTGTCAACAGAAAACCATCCTCGAAAAGTCTGGCAGCTGCCTTTGAAAGATAATCATCTTGATCGTATTTACCATTTTTCAAAGCATCCTCCACCTCTGCCACTTCCGAAAATTTATTTAAACAAACAGCCAAAAGAGTCTTATAATATTCTCTTGGATAAAATACCTTGAAAAAGTTTAACTCGTAGAGAAGTGCCACCTTTGTTCGTGAACTGACGATTTCCGGCATATCCGATATCCCAGCTTCTATCAGACCACCGATCACATCTTCATCTGAGATACAATATTCTTTTGCCAAAAGAGACAGAACCTTCTCTTCGTCGAACGAAAAATTGTATATGCGAAGACGTGAACTCAACGAGTACAACACTTCACAATAAGGCACGACATATAGATAAATCGGAACGTCTATACCCTCGATTGTGAGTTCGAGTCCCTCCGCCACAAAGTTCGGTAAATCCTCGATTTCCCTGACAGTCACAATTGAACCGTACAAACACTCCGCATAATCGCGAAGAACTTCCATCATCTCATGATCGACGTAAAGTCTGGCCTCTCTATCTTCTTTGCCTCGATATGCACTTTCTTCCAAATCGAAGACCGTAAGACCAAAAAGATAAGCCAATTCGGAATCGACCATGTAACCGGAATAAAACACGGGACGTTCGAATTTGTCGAGTTTGCTAGCAAGTGCATGGATCGCTGTCCAAAATCCGTAAAGATTCTCATTTTCGACCGCGTTCAATTCCTCGTCCAAATGTTCCTTCAAAGAAGAACTCATCTCGCCCAAATAGAGAATGTCAGCGCATTTGTACATTTCTTCTCTAAAATTGCTTTCATTCATACATAAAACCTCATTTCTAAAACCATTATAACATACCTTTTTCGAAATTGCTGAACACAGAAAGAAACATCATTTTCAAACTGAGCAATTTTTTTCTTTAAATTAAAAAAATGTGTAAAATTTTTGAAATTACACATCACATAGGTTACTGTCCCCAATCAAGATACTACGTATTCGGCAAAGAGATTTATGAGAAAACCCACGGATTCTCATTGATTGTATTTTTGTTTTAATTCATTCAAAATTTTCTCATGTGCTTCTTGCTTACCTTTTAAATAATTCTGTTCTTCTTGAGGAAGTCCTCTCAAATATTCTTCCCATTTCCTGTATTCTTGGGTATGTTGCCACTTTCCTGCCAAGATATCCGCAGCATCGTAATCTCCTTTACTCATGAGTCTTTGATATTCTCTTTCGTAATCCCTTTCTGTTCCAGTATAAAGTCCACCGAAGAAACTAGCAAAATATTTTGCATCAGCCATTTTGTCTTTGGCCTGTGCTTCGAACGAATCGTATTGAGCTTTTATTTCTCCAATCTCCGCTTCGTATCGCGAGTTTTCTTCAGCTACCTCTTTTAAATACTGCTCCCTCTTTTCATTATTCTCGTTCTTTGCATCGTCATCGGAAACAGGAGGGATTGTTGGACTCGTTGTAGAAGAATCTGTATTCGGTTTATCCGTTATAGTTTGATTGCTATTGCCCGCACTGTTGCCCGGCTTATTGGCATTTGTATTACCATTATTGCTGGGTTTTGTCGTCGAACTTGGCTTATTTGTCGCAGGTTTGTCGGTACTTGTCGAAATATCGACATCTGGTTTACTATCGACTTCGTCATCGACATTCCCTGAATCTAATCTCTTGACATAATCGGTTCTTCCGGCAACATATCCCTTTATTCCATTCGACGTTTTGATTTCGAGCCATTTGAAATCGCCGTCTGGGTACTCACTTAGCACCGTATAAATTTCATTTTTGTAAACCTGCCCTAAAACATCACTATCTACACTTGGATTACTTCTTATGTTGACATAATCGGCTATGATTTCTACTTGTTCGACATTTTCGTTTCTCTTATTTGTCTGAGGAAAATTTAATCCACTCATGCAATTGAAACCGAACAGTCCGACCAATCCTATGGCGAACCCAATCATCAAAAATTTGTTCTTTTTTATAGATAATTTATCATTTATCAATTGCTTTCTTAAGACTAGCCAAGTGATGAACACATTCGAAAACACCAAGGCGATGTAAACGAAAGAAATGCCGAGTTTTATATTCGTACAAATTTGAACTACATTATATATTAAGATGATGAGATTTACACCAGACATGATATAAAAACTTTGCTTGTTTTTGTTTACGAGTATTCCTATATAACTCATGCCGAGAACGAATGCCAAGTATCCCATGACATAAATATCGAGCCTTCCGACGGTGAAAAGGGACGACTTAATATCGACATCGATATAAATGTACAGTTTAAATATTTCCATTAATGCAATAATAAAGCAAAGAACTGCGCACACGATGATCCAGGTATTTATTCCTCCGCCTGATTCACCCATTTTTTTCACCTTATGAGCTTTTAAAGGGCATCCACAATGAGGACATTGTTTCGCCTTATCACTTATTTCTTTATCACACTCGGCACATCTAATCAAAGCCATAACTTCTCAAACTCCTTCTTTTACTTAATTATATCACTTATAAAAGCTAACTTCTATGAAAATCTGGTAACGACAATGTGATGAAATTGCAATTGATTTTATAAACCATTTGTTAATTAGTGTGAAAAGATGATTATATGGTACATTGAAACAAGAAGCAGATATGCTATTTAAGGATTTAGGGTTAAACAGGTAGCCACTGTGAGCTAATTTAAAAGCACTTTTAACTTTGTTCTATAAACTTAATAAACTGCCAAAATGATTTTTTAGAACATAAAAATCTATAGAATTTATAATACGAGGTAATGTAAATTGATCCATTAAAAAACCCCATAAAACGGGGTATTACTTCTTAATGGTGGAACCGAGCGGAATTATTTGACAGTGTATAGCATCGCTAAAAGCTTTTATTTATGGGCATTACGTGTTTGTAATTTTTGATGAATTTTAACAAATATTTATAAAAGTGTGTTTCAAATGTGTTTCAAATATCACTTCTAAACGTACAAGAAAGAGGTATGTTTATGAAATGTAAAAATCTAAGAATAAGAACTAAAAAAGGTATCAAATTTGGATACTGTAAATTGAAGAATCAAGAGGCAGATTTATCCTGCCATAAGTGTTCTTTGGAAATTCAATTTAACCAGTCGTCGACCAGTTTAAAACAAAGTCCTATCAAAGGTAAAAAGCATAAATCAACCAAAGCCACAGAAATACCCAAAAAAGTCAAAATGACTGTGTGGGAAAGAGATAATCATTGTTGTATCTTCTGTGGTTGTCCGGTGCCTTGGAGTATGGCTAACTCGCATTTTATAAAGCGCAGCCATATGGGACTTGGGATCGAAGAAAACATTATGACTAACTGTTTGATGTGCCACGAGGAATTTGAGAAAGAACCGCGAGATGGATGGATGCACGAAAAAGCAAGGCAACATTTTAGGGAATGTTATAATGATTGGGACGAAAAAAAGTTAATATATAAAAAGCAATAACATAGCAATCTATTAATGGGAGTATAATTTACCACCAATATCGATGAAAAATATATAAAAAACTTGATTGATTAGGCGACCAATAACTCTTGCTATTATAGGATTATTATTAGTGTACAACCTAAATATCGCGTATTTTTTATCATCAAAATTTCTATGAGTATTGCCCTCAAAAAATTTAGATGAAATTTCTTTACTTATATCTATTTTTTCGATTTCTATACCTTTCTTTTTGTCCCAAGATGCCAATTCCAAATATGTAACTGAGGATAATTCTCTTATCCTTTTTAGTAATTGAACTTGATATTCATCAGTAAAATTTTTATCATATGTTATAAAAGAAAAGTTAAATTTTATATGTGTTGGTCTGAAACAATTATTACACAGTTTAGTATTTATTAAAGGTTTATATTTAATTTTATTTTTTGCCATTATTCCATTACTTCTCTATCAAAATAATCTTTAATAAGGTTTATAGAAATTTCTTTATTTTTGCTAGGATAGTATGTTTGATACCATGGAGTCCCAATTTCATGTGTCATGTTTCTTAATTGCCATGCTGTGTATATTGCAAAATTTTCGTAAGTCATATTTAGAACTTCTCTTACTGAAGAATCACTTTCTATTCTGTCTATAACATCTACACCTTTTGGTGCGTCATCTATTATAATTTCACCTCTACCTTTTGATGAAAAATAATTCCAAACACTCTTTATAACTGGGCCGTGCTCCCATGCTTCTATTTTATCATTAAATAATGGATGTCCGTTTTTTGATAAACTTATACCTTGAGCAAAATATAATAATTTTTGAAGTTTTAAATGGGTTAATCCCTCATATACTTCATAAATATCATTAATTGCTTGATGTTCTTTCTTTTCAGCATTTGTCTTATAGATGAACCAGGTTGCAATATCTAGCGCGTCGTAACCTTTTTTCATAGTAAGTTCCATTCCTTTCACATTCGTTCAAGGCACACATAGAAAGGAAAAC
>CAZKKM010000019.1:0-21283 GCA_964553435.1 uncultured Muribaculaceae bacterium
AAAAGGAAACTAAAATTGATAATTGTAGTATGCTTATAAATGGAACAGTTTATGATCGAAAAATATATGATTTATTAGATGAATACTTTGGTAATAATTACCAAGTAGGAATTAGTGATGATGATTTCCATGAAAAGAGTATTCAAAGGATCTATGGAAAAGATAAAGCTGGTCTTGAAAAAATCAAAAGAAATATGCTATTACATTTAGAAAATCCCCATTGTATAGGGTTTATAAAAGGAAGCAAACACCTAATAGAAAATGGTAGAGCCCTCAGTTTAGATTCTCCAAAAAAGCAATTTGAAGCATTAGGCTACTACTATTCTCTTTATGGTTATGGATGTTATGCTGGACCCATGATTTTTATAGGTGCCGATGGATATATTTCAGATATTAATTCTGATATAGAAAAGAGAAAAGAGCAATCAATAGGAAACATCAAAGATGTTACGATATTTGAAAGTCTTTTAAATGGTGGAATTAGAATTGAATACGATTCAGAAAATCCATTTGCCTTTTTCGAAAAAAGAGAAACCGAATTTGCTACCCACCAAGGAGATCATCTGATTTTTAAAGATAACAAAATGGCACATACTACTTATACTTCTGATACAAAATACTGGGAAGCCGTTGACAAATTACAAGAAGATATGATAGCTTTTAGAAACGCAATAGAAAATGGAACACTTGATGAGTTTCTCGCTAACTGGGATCCTATATATGATGGTGATTTAAGTCAGATAGAACATACCAAAATAGAGTTGTAAATAATCACGATCCTCGCACCAAAGTGATTTTCTATACAGATAAAGTTCATGGTAAGCGATATTTATGAATATTCTTTATTTTGAAACTAAGTCCTGGTTCAACAATTGAACTCTTTGGATACCTCCCCTATTAATATTTACACATCAAAAACAACTTCGACAAAAAAGTTGAACTTTTTCTATCATTTTATGGTACAATGCCAATCGTCTAGTCATAAAATAAATATTACAGAAAGGATTGAAACAGACGATGAAAACGATCTATTTAGATGGAAATATCGACGATTTTGTGGTTTCTGTTGCTTCACAAACCACTCATGGCAACGATGTCATTATAGGTATAAGTGGTTGTAATAGGATGTTTAGAGCAATAGTGTATGCGGGAAGTTCCCTCGAATCCGTTAGAAGAACAGTCATTTCGAAATTGAGAGTAGTAAAAAATTATGAAACGAATATCAGATTACTACAAATGCACATACCGACCGAAGTTCTCGAAAGGTATTTACACAATTCTAACCCAGAAGATGTAGCGGAGCTCTGCTTGGAAGAAGGTCTTTTGGGGCCATGTGAACCGACACTACTAAAACATTTATAAAATTCCAAGATATCTTGGTTTTTATTTCAAAAAAAACAGCTTCATAGCTGTATTGATCATTTGTTTAGCATATTGAGCAAATCGATTTTGAACATATCTTTTGCTTCATTCTGTTTGCTTATCATGACACCCTTATACGTTGTCAACTCGGCCATATGGCCTTCTAGTAGTATGTCCGAAGGAGATATGGTATCCAACATGACGATTCCTTCTTTGGAATAAACGATATAATGAAGCTTGACCGCGCCGTGAACTTGCTCGAACATATGATCGCTAGGAAGCTCGAGTTCGTACGTCACTCGACCGCTTTTTTTATCTGTCGCGACCTTATTTCCTAAGAAATTGCCACTTCGCAAAGCTGGATAATACTCGAAATTAAGACGCTTGTAAGCTAACATATTATACTTTTTGAGTGCTCGTTCCAACTTGTGATATTCATTTTCATTGACGTAGTCGAGAATGTATCCTTTCATAAAAATCCCCCTTAATCCCTTTAATTGGTGGGTATTCTAACACAAAAAACAAAATTTGTCAACTTTTAATTTTTTGAATCTAGTTTTTTATCCTATTCTACTATATTGAGTATAACAAATTTGAAAGACTTAATCAATGGCATACTCAGCACTTTTACTCTACTTGACAGTCTCTATGACTGTAGAAATCAGATCCAAATTATCGAGTACACCGCTTATTTTATCTGTCGGATTTAGCTTATATTTTTTCTTCATAGCTTTGACGAAATCTTGGTAGTTGGCCGCATTCCTATTGAGAATTTTATACCATTCGGAATTCTCTCTTAAAAATTTATGCATCTTTGCATCGCCTTTCAAGGCATATAATGTTATGAGCTGCATATCAATCCTCGAATATCTTGTTTATCGGCCTTGCACTATTTGGGCCCTTAGAAATCACCTCTGCAGCCGCGCCAGAACCAGTCAGTTCTTGAATGACTCCTATGGCTTTTTGAGCTGTATCGATGTACTTCTGAACATTCTCGATATTCACATTTTTAAAAAGTTTGGTCAATTCTCCTAAAGAATTGAGTTTGGCCGAAGCCGTATTATTCGTCGATGAACCGTTTTGCAAATATCTATCCCACATCGCTTCATCTTGACCATAAAGATCGTACACTTCGAAAAGATCCTGCCACGAATGAGCTTTGGTTTTGACCACTTCGACCAAAGCCGGATGGCTGGAAACAAACTCTTTAAACTCATCCTTTTTACTCATGATTAACCACCTAATTCATTATATGCTTTACCAAACCGATTGTTGCTTCTCTTCGACGGTAAAAAGGGCTTCATCGATGAAACGATGAGTCAAAGGGGTATCCTTGATACAATTTATTTTGACAGATAAATCCATGAGATAATCTTCTTTATTGAATCTTTGTCCTGTATGGAGTTTTAAATGACTATCCAAACTATAATAAAATGAATCCACATATATGTATTTTAATTCTCTTTCGATAAATTCGCGGACATTTTTATCTTTCGACTTATAACCTGCCAAATCGATGACATCTTCTATCATCGTCTCAGGATCGGCTATGCGCGAATGTAAATATTCTTCTAAAAAATCGCGATGTTCTGTTTTATACAACTTCTTGATGAGATCTACTGTTTTTATACGATTTCCCATATTATCGAAAAGTATATCGAGCACTTTAAATTGCTTTATAATATTTTTTTTGTGATCTACCTTTTTGAAAATTAGGAAAAATCTTTGGTCTAAAGATATTTCTTTTTGGGAATAAACTTCCTCGATTTGTTCATCGAAAACGAAATCCAACTTCGGTACTTCGGAAGAAATGAAATTTTGAAAAAGATTGACCCCAAAAGATGAAAAGAATCTGAGTGTTTTGACAAAACTCGAAGTTCGTAAATCCAAAAGATATTCGCTGCTCATGTATGCTTTGCAAGAACCAATTTTAGTTAAATCTACTCTATTTGTAACCAAAACCATTATTGCTTTGAGTGTATTGTAATTTATCTCGTTGCGTTTTAATAAAACGTAGTCTCTGATCTTATCTGCCTCGAAAAACAACTCTGTAAATACTTCTGTATAATTGAGAGATAGAAAACTATCGACCAGCTTTTCGTCGAGAACAATTCGCACTGGATCACAATTGAAATCGGTCGGCTCATTTACTTCTACCCCACTCATGAAGACTACTTCGACTTCTATGCCCCATTGTGCAAGATAACTCTTCGCGACGGAATAGACGATTTTTTCTACGACCTCTCCATCGAAAATGTGATTGGTTTTATATGCATGATACTTTAACATCTTGGTGACGATCGACATATCGACATACCCATCAGTGTTGTTTTTAACGTAATTACATAAGATATCGAATTCTTTCAAAGATAGAACTTCGTCCTCTTCTAATTTGCGTATAGGCTCTTTGATCAAAACTTCGACTATATCATCGTAATCGAGTGACTCTTTAAATACATATTCGAACAAAGCCATAAATTCTTGCGTTTTAGAAGCATATCTGTCTTCTCGAAGAGCAAAAGTCATTCCTCGAAAAAATTTGGTCTTTAAAATCGAATCGGGATCTATTCGAAACTCACCTAATAAAAAATCGTCATAAAAACTTTTAATATATCCCAATTTACCTTGGGTCACTTCTTCGAGATTATCTGGCTCAGAATATATATTGAATATATTGGAAGAAAAAAGAGACTTTTCGATGAAATCGAGCATGGCACTCAAGTATTCGTCTCTTTCCAACCCTTGAAAATAATCTCGATTTGCATCATAATCGTTTTTGAACATCTCGTAAAGTGAAGCATTGGTGAGGATACTATTGAGAAAGTTGGGAGGAATCACACCCTCTTTAATTACTTTTGAAAACATCTCGAATCCTCTTCTTTCTCACGGTACTCCTTTTGTAAATAGAATCTCAATACATTTCTATTGTCCTTGATACCTTTTTCTCTTTTATTTTTTTGTTCTAATCTCAATCTGTAAAGATGATAAGCGACGATCTCTTCTGGAGTCATGATGACAGTCGTATCCATCGTATCCCAAGGAAATTTATTTTTTGAATCGCTATTCATCTCGTCACAACCTAAACTCTTCTAAAAAATCGGGCAATTCTTCGTCATGATCGATTTCCTGAAAATCCGGTTTGTCGACTATTGGCTCTTTTGAAGCATCTATCACTTCGATTTGTGGACGTACTGTCACTCCCATGATCTGTGCTTTCGAAACGGTACTACCCGTACTAGCCATATCCATGATCGGAATATCGGTCGCTTTGATGGAAACAATCTCATCTTGATATTTCAGATTGTAAACTGTTTTGGCATCACCGAGTAAAAAATTATGTATCAAATAAGTCGTCGCTTTGACCACCTTGATAATGAGCGATCCTCGTTTTGCTCTCGAAGTAGTCGGAATATCACTCAACTTGACTCGCTTTGCGGTCTTGTGATCTGTAAATATGACGGCATATTCGCTTTCGTCGAGCACAGAACGACCTGAAATAACTTCATCGTCATCTTTGAGAGCAATGGCTTTTACTCCAGCTGTCTTAACTCCACTCACAGGTATTGAAGAAGTAGCAAAGCGCAACACATATCCCATTTTCGTGACGATGGCAAACTCATTGCTTTCCAAAGAAGCACTGACGACACTATCACCATCTTTTAATTTGATACCTGCCATCTCTTTGTTGTATCTAGTCACGTTGTATGATCCCAACATCGTCTTCTTTATCATGCCATCTTTCGTCAAAATGATCAGGTTTTCATTCTTAGTCGAACCGTTGACAACAAACGAAGCGACGACTTTCTCATCAGGATTGACTGTGACGATGTTCGAAATGTGTTTCCCCATTTCTTTCCATTTGAGTTCTGGTATATCGTAAACTGGCAAGTAGAGATAGTTGCCCATATCGGTCAAAATCATCAGTTTATCGAGTGTCGAAGCTTCGAAAATATTGAGAGGTGTATCACCTGGTTTGAGTCCTGTTTCATCATCGGTTGCACTGTAAGATTTTTGACTGACTCTCTTTAAATAACCGTCGACTGTCAATACGATGACGACTCTCTCATCGGCAATCAGCTCTTCGGCATTTATCTTGATTTCCGTCACGGTATCTCTGATTTCCGTCTTACGATCGACGGCATATTCTTTCTTTATACGTCTGAGTGTCGTCTTTATTTCACCGTTCAACTTTTCCGGATCGGATAAGATGCCATTCAATTTCTCGATCTCACTCATCAATTCACTCATTTTCGTTTCCAATGTTATGATATCGGTATTGGTCAAGCGATAAAGTTGGAGCATGACGATAGCTTCTGCCTGACTCTCGGTAAATCCGAATTCTTTCACTAAGTTATCTTTTGCGTCGGCCTTATTCTTGGATGCCCTGATAACTCTGATCACATCGTCCAAGATACTTATTGCCTTTTTTAGACCCTCCATTATGTGAAGCTGTTTTTCGGCAAAAGCTAAATCGAATTCACTCGACTTCTTTACGATTTCCTTTTGATGAGCGATGTAAGCATCCAATATCGGAATGATGCCCAAAAGTCTCGGACGTCTGTTGACGATAGTCACATTGTTGTAGTTATAAGATGTCTGTAATTCTGTATTCTTTAACAGATAATTCATCACCAACTCTTTATTGGCTCCCGCTTTCAAATCTATGACTATGCGGAGATTGGCATCCTTGTCGGATTCGTCTCGAACTTCGGCTATGCCGTCTATCTTTTTATCTATTCTGATTTCATCTATCTTGCGAACCAAGAGTTGTTTGTTGACTTCGAAAGGTATTTCGTCGATGACTATCTTTTCTTTGCCCTTTTCCTTAGTAAATTCGTATTTGCAAAGAACATTTATCTTGCCTCGTCCTGTCTCGTATGCTTTGCGCAAACCATCTTTTCCTTCGACGATTCCTCCTGTTGGAAAATCGGGACCCTTGACTATGCCTAAAATGGTATCCAAAGTACAGTTCGGCGAGTCGATGCGTTTGATGGTCGCATCTATTATTTCTCCCAAGTTGTGTGGTGGCATATTCGTCGCATATCCGGCACTTATACCCGTACACCCATTAACTAAGAGATTTGGAAATCTTGCCGGCAAGACGGTTGGCTCCAGCTTAGTGTCGTCGAAATTCGGAGCAAAATTGATTTTCATCGCTTCGAACTTATCGACATCTCCCAATAATTCTTCACTTATCTTAGCTAATCGACATTCAGTATAACGATAAGCAGCAGGTGGATCTCCATCGATAGAACCGTTGTTACCATCGACCTCGACTAAAATTTCGTTTTGTTTCCAATTTTGAGAAAGCCTCACCAATGCATCGTATACTGATGTATCGCCGTGTGGATGATATTTACCTAAGACGATACCGACGGCATTCGCACACTTTTTGAACTTTTTATCGTAGGTATTATTATCTTTACTCATCGCATAGAGAATTCGTCTTTGTACAGGCTTTAAGCCATCTCGAACATCAGGAATTGCCCTATCTTGAATGATGTACTTAGAATATGCTCCGAACCTCTCGCCCATTATTTCTTCTAAACTGTAATCGTATATTCTTTTAGTTATATCTTCCATATCCTAACCACCTTAATACAGTTTACCATAAATCTTGGGTTTAACGCAAATTTTTTCGCCCTCTTGGACATAAAATGAATAAAAGATAAATTTTACGAGATAAAAATATGTCAACCCAGATAGTGTATTCTAACTCGATGATTCTTCACGACAAAAATACAGGATTATCACATCGTATTCGTTTTTTAAAGAAAAAAACTTTTGAAATGAAATATTCCTTTCAAAAGTCCATTTATACGAAAACACGATATTTTTTAATTATACTCGAGAAACTACTCTTCTACTTCTCTTTTAGAATTACTGCCTTTTTTATAATAATCGTACAACTCTTTAAAACGATTAAAATGTACGACCTCCCTTTGTCTCAAGAAAAGTAATGGTTCGATCACATCTGGATCATCGGCTACATCGATGAGTCGTTCGTATGCGGCTCTAGCTTTTTCCTCGGCAGCCATATCTTCTGACAAATCTGCAAAATGATTGCCCGTCGAAGCGAAAGTCTCGGCCGAAAACGGTACTCCGTTGGAGTCCATAGGATAGATGCCTTTCCCGTGTTCGACGTACATAGTGTCGAGTCCCGCATCTTCCATCTCTTTCAAAGTGGCATCCTTCGTAAGCATGTGTACCATCGTGCTTATCATTTCGGCATGACCGAACTCCTCAGTGGCGATATCATTCAAAAGTGCGCGTCCCTTATCATCCGGCATCGTAAACTTTTGACTGAAATAGCGAAGAGCTGCGCCCAATTCTCCTGCATATCCGCCCAACTGAGTGATGATGTATTTTGCCATTTTTAAATCCTTCTTTTTGATATCGACGGGATATGGCAACATCTTAGAATACTTAAACATTACATTACCCCCTCTTCCCAAGGCCAAACACCTTTTGACCATTCGTACTCATCTGTCAACTCATCGAGAGCCAAAGGCCCGTATATTTTTGTGAATTCGTCTTTTTTCTTCTTGCACTCCATGACATAGATTTTGAACATTTTATATGCGTACAAATCGTCTGGATTTAAATCCAAATATAGATTCAAATCTGCAACCGCAAAATCCAACTTTTGTATTTCGACCAACTTTTTTCCTCGTTCGCTGTTCACATGAAGTTTCCCTGGCATATAATTTTTGTATGGAACATAGAGATTTGGAAAGAGATTCCCTTTTTCCAGCGCTTCAGTTGGCTCGTAAAGTTTTGGTCTATCGAAATCTCCGGTCATGATATCGATAGCAAAATCGTATCCTTTTTTAGAGTCGACCGGATAAAAACCACTTGTATCAAATAACATAAATAATCACCCTACGATATCGTATGAATTCGCCCGGTATATGTATGGGTTTATTCCCAAAAAAAGTGTGCTACCAGCACACCGATATCCTACAACACCTCGATAAAGAACTTTCTGAGTTCGTCATAATCGAGATTGTCCACACTCACCAATTTTAAGTTTAAATTGCACAAGTAAGTGATGATTTTTTCCAACTTTTCTAAACTATATTTGTTTCCGACTTCCCTCAACAACTTAACTCTGTAAGTGTGCATTCCGCCCATTTCGGTACTTATCTTCTCGTTACTCATCTTCAAAGAGGCGAGCAATTTGACATTGTAAATAGCCTCGTATTCCTTTGCGAGCATGATGACGATGGCGACTGTTTCCATCTTTGCTGCCTCTAAATCGTCGAGCATTTTCATCGCTTTCGATATGTTCAAATTGATGACGGCATCTTTAAAACCGAACGAATCGTTCATGCTGTAATTCGAGACCAATTCGACGACATCGGCCGTCGATATATTTTTGTTGCTCCCTTTCATTTTTTTTAATTTGCCGAACTCACTCGATGCTATATCGTAATTCACAGCACACTTTTCGACAAAGATATTGAGTGCCTCTGTCGATATAGAATATCCCTCTTTCTTCATTTCTTCTCCGAGCAATTTGACGAGTTCATAAGGTTTACTTATGATCGGAGTTTCGATGACTTTCATTTTTGAAGCCAATTTCTTTAAAGGTCCTCGCGAGCCAACTTTCTCTCGCAAGACGATTATCAAAGTTGCCGTTTCGCTTGGATTATCGAGGTAAGCCTCTAAACTTTCAAACCCGGTAGTGGTGTCTTTTTTTCCAGCGCTTGTAAAATCGACATCTTTCAATATGACCACTTTCTCATCGGCAAAGAGCGAATTGTAGCCCAAATCTTCGACGATTTCTTTTAAACTTACATCTTCCAATGAATACACGGTCTTTGTTTTATTTCCGACGATTTTTTCTATTTCTTTGTCTATCAAATTGAAACTGTTGCCACATATTAAATAATTCATAAGTATAGCTCCTCGTTATAACTATAACACAAAATGTATCCCTGTCGCAAGGGATACATTTTTGATAATTATCTCTATGTAAACACTCCTGGAAGTGGCTACTGATATTTTATGGCGGATAAAGTGAAGGTGTTACTCTTCCCGATTTCAATTTGAGACTTATCGTACCAACTTCTTGTGTATCATAATAAGTTACTGCGAGTTCCCTCAAAGTTTCGATAGTTTCCTTGCTCGGATGATTGTACCTGTTGTTGCGGCCCGAACTGATAATGCCGATATGGGCTTTTATCTTCTTCAAGAATTCTTCCCCACTCGATGTCTTCGACCCATGATGTCCTAGTTTTATGACATCGGCTTTGACATTTTTCTTTTTCATGATATAATCTTCGACCTCTTTGGGTGCATCCCCCATGAACAGAAATTCGACATCTTCGAGTTCGAACTGCCAAACGAGACTGTCGGCATTTTCTTCGCCCCATTCTTTGTCATTCAAAGAACGCACTTTCAATTCCCCTCTATATTCGGAAACGACATCACACCCTGCTGCAAGTATCTCCTCTTCTTTTTTGTTGTACTCGCCGAGATTTAAAATGACTTTCTTGACCTTCATTTTCTTTATCACATTCATGGCATCGCCCAAATGATCGGCATCTCCGTGCGACAACACCAAATAATCGATGTGATCTATTCCTAAGGAATTGAGATACGTGATGACTCCATCCGAAACGTTATATTTCGATTGGCTCTCTTTTATCTTTCCTCCCGTATCTATCATCGTCACTTCTCTATTGTGAGGTGTTCTGATGATGGCAGAATCGCCTTGACCGACATCCATGAATTCGACGTACGCATTTTTGTCTAAAAGCGGCTGAATTTTATTGACAAGTACGATGACTATGAGAATAATGGCCGTCCTATATAAGTTCTTTTTCCCCAATTTCAAAAGAATAACATAATAAACTATCGAGACGACTATAGGCAAATTAGGAACGACGAACACTAATCCATCGAACTCAGCACAAACAGTGTTTAAAAACTCTAAACCACCTATTGCGAATGCCGTCACAGGTTCCAAAAACCTCAAGAAAAAAGTTGCCAAACATAATGGATACACGATGATTGAAACGAGAGGGACAAAAATTATGTTGAAAAATATACTCGCCAAATTGAATGTATAAAAGTTGTTTACCGTTATCGGCAAACTGTAAAGAAAAGCCACCACACTTACCCCCAAAATTTTGTGTTTAGAGATGGCTCTACTAGCCCAAATGAGTCCAAAAGTGGTGACGAACGAATAGATGAAGCCTATGTCAAAAATCGTACGATATTCCATAAACAGTATGGTCATTCCGACTAATAAAAGAATTTTTATTTTGCTGATGCGCATATCGAACAATTTGTCTATTGCGATGTAGGAAAACAACAAGACGGCCCTTACGACACTTGCTCCAAAACCGGCCAAAAATGCATAAAACCAAAGGAATGTGGCAACATACATCGGCACCTTTTTCTCACGTATCTTGAGTTTTTTAAAAAAACCCGCTATGATGGTCGCAAACAAACCGATGTGCATTCCCGAGATAGCGAACAAATGAGTTACACCGTTTTTTCGATATTCGCTCATTGTCTCATCATCGAGAAGCGACTTTTCGCCGATTATCATCGTATATAAGTAATCCCTTATTCCGAATGTCATGACTCTATTTTCGACTGCATTCTTTAACATATAAATAGGATTACCACTTTTTTTCGATACTTCGATATCTTCGATCGTACATGTATAAAAAATTCCCTTGTTATGAAGATATTCACGATAATTGAAAGCATTTGGAATAGTATTTTTGTTCGGGCTCTTGAGTGTTCCCGTCACTCGCACCGTGCTGCCGACCGAGACCTCCCTCCACATTTTTTCTCTTTCTTCCTCTTCGTCACTGTAATAATTGCAAATGATCTCCTCCTTACCACTCAATATAAACGATACTTTATCATCTTTGAGAACCCGTTTTGTGATGTGCCCAAAGAATTCTTTTTCGCTCCCGTCGTACCTCGAAACAGTGGGAATACTCAACTTGAATATCATATAGATGGCAAGCACGACAAACAAAAGTACATATGTTCGATTAGCATTTAGAATTGTCTTTATTTTTTCCATGTCTATCCCGAATGGTGGCCGATAAAGTTACGAACTCCGCTTCCATTATGCGCATATTCTCGCCAGAAAACGGTTCACCGTACTCTTGTTCTAATGCTGGTCCCAATTGTTCCATGAATTCTTCATACTTTTCTTCTCCGAATCGAATGTAATATTCGTGTAAAAATTTTCCCAAATTCATTCTCATTTTTTTGATCTCGTTCTTTTTCATTTTGTCATTGTTTTTCATTCTTTTCACTCCTTACAATGTCAATCTATCTTTGATTTTTTCGTACATCGTCGCACCTATGCCCTTGACTTTTTGAATATCCTCGATACTCTTAAAAGGACCGTTTTTCTCGCGATATTCGACGATCGTCTTCGCCTTAGCTTCTCCGACTCCATCTAAAGTCATGAACTCTTCGACTGTCGCCTTGTTGATAGAAATCATCTTATCTTTTTCTTCATCGCTTTTTTTATCGCTGTCTGTTTCACCTGGTTTTTCACTCGCACTCGGTTTGCCGTTTACATCGGGACACTCGTATACTGTTACGGTTTCGCATTCACATTTCGGAATTTCGCAGACGACTTCGTTGGCAGTTTCCTTTTTCTTGAGTTCTTCTTTCGTGAATACGTATATGACCATCTCATCATTCAACTTTCTCGACAAGTTGATGTTTGCCGTACTTCCCGCTAAGGTTAGACCGCCTGCTTTGATGATTGCATCTTGAATTTTTGATCCTTCACTGAGTTCGTAGACACCCGGCTTCTTTACCGCACCCTTGACATCGACAACTAAATTTTTAGCTTTGGCTTCTTCAGTTTGAGGCTCTAAAATTTTCGAATCGCACTCACATATCTCGCAAGGCTCACATGGTTCGACCATGACATTTACATACACGATGCTCCCGACGATGGATATGATTCCGAAAAGAATTGAAACGATTGCAAAAATATTTTTTTTGCAAAAATTCAAAATATCCTCAAAATAGTCCATAATTTACCTCCCTTCTACTATTATTGTTCCGGAGATTTTCAGTTTTTCTCATAATTTCTTCTCGTTTTTCGTCAAATATGTTACACATGTTTGGAGTTGAAACAAAAAATAAAAAGAGGTAATTTTCCTCTTTTCCAAAAGCTTATTTTTATGGATTAACATTCTCTGCACGGTAAGGCGATTCCATAGTCCCGTCTCCGATCATCGTACTCACGTATTCAGCACTTAAGTTTATGACTGGTACGACGGCCATGTAAGTAGAGTTAACACTTACATGTCTGAAAAAACCGTAGTCTACTTCAAATACATATGCCGTTCCGCTGGTATTCATATTACTCGGCGAGAAGGACCAATAACTTAAAGAACGGTTTAAATAATATTGATAGTTTGCCTTTTCGTATTTTCCACCCGCAGCAACTACTTCATCTGCCGTTATTAATCCGACTGGAAATGTAAGCATGCCGTTTCCTTTGCTCGTGTCACTCACTGTAAACGCATCGTTCTTTTGTGGGCATCTAAATTGCGGTGCACTTGGTGTTGTCGATGAATTCCATACTCCTATCCTCACTGTTGCTCCATAGGCTGTATAGTTCTTCGCAAATCCTAATCCTGTATCATATTTATATCCTGTTGCATCTTTCCCTGGTGTTGTTCTATCACTACAGAATAACGTATCACTTAATTTTGCCCATATCCTTTATCTTGAATATTCGCTTTGTACCATTCGTCTACTACTGTCTTGATGTCACTGTTGACTGTGTTCGTCTGAGCCTCTTCTTTAGTTGTGCTTGCTGTCGTTTTCCCTTCAACAGCACTCGCCGGTCCGTCCAACCTACATACTTTGCATCATTAGCTAACACATTGAATGGTTGATTTATATGTGTAAATCTATCATCGCTCGATTCTCCATTCGCATGTGCACTCGTTCCATCGTAGATTATTCTTAAACTTCCATCTCCATTTACTCTTATTATTCTCCAGTAATACCCGGCAAATTTTACATAGTTATTTTCAACTGCTCCTCTAAAGTAATAGCTCGTTCCATAGTCATCTTCCATCTCGAAGATTCCTTCATCTGTCGTGGCTGGACTATCGAAACTTGTCTTTACTCCTGACAAGGCTATTATCTTACTACTTAAATCTGATGCCACATAATTTATATCTTCTATTCCAAATTTCGAATTAAATACGGCATCCAAATCGGCATCCTGATTTACATCATCTAAATAGTTTAATGTAATTACTAAATTATAGTAATATGTCTGTCCTACTGGTATACTTAAATTTTCCGCTAAAATCTTTTTTGATGGATTATTAGATTTAGGTACATTTGTTTTACTGATTATCTCTGTATATGATCCTGCTTCATTTTCGGAATAACTCAGTGTATAAGTTAAGCTTCCATTTAATATGTATTTATCAAATCAACCCAATACATCTTTACATGAGCTTCTGCCGTACCAGTATTCTCGATAGTGAACTTCTTCGTAATCGATTCACCGAAGTTGAGATTGCCTTCAACCTCGCCTCCGTAGTCTGCAAACCTCGCACTCACTGTAGCAAGCAGTGTTTATCCCAGACTCAACTGGTGCCATATCGCCCATGGACGTGAAATACGCATATGAGATTGTACTTACTATCGCGAGTATCGATACGATTCCTACCACCAAACATATCGTTCTCTTAGTTTTCAGTTCCATAAATATCATATCCTTATACGAATATGATAGCATGTATGCTATCATTGTGCAAGCATATTTTTCCGTATTTTTCTGCTATCTTATATATAGCAAGGAGCAATCAAGATGAATAAAGAAGTAATTTATGTTCGCATCGACGAACAATTAAAAAAAGAACTCGACATGATAGCGCTCGAAGAACAGAGAAGTCTCAACAATTTAGTCGTTCGCATTCTCACCAAGTTTGTCGAAGAAAAGAAAAAAGAAAAACCTCAAAAATGATGAACAACCGAAAGAGACACTCGATGAGAGCTCTTTTTTAATATATTAAAAACTCCCAATACGGGAGCTTCGATTTAGAATAAATTTAAGATGTCTTTGACCGTTATTATTAACATGAGAAGCATGAGAAGCATGAAACCGATGTTGTTTATCGCATTCTCTATCTTCGAATTCATCTTCTTGCCGCGAATTTTTTCGATGATCAAGAACAATACTCGCCCGCCATCGAATGCTGGGAATGGAAGAATGTTGATGAAGCCCAAATTCAAACTCAAATAGGCCATAAGATATATGACAGATTCGGCACTGGTCTTCGCTGCTTCGCCGACGATAGAATAGACTCCGACCGGTCCCGATAATGCACCCAGCGACAATTTGCCGGTGAAAAGAGAGCCGATGATCGTACACATCGAAGTGATGATAGACCAACTCTTACTGAAAGCATATTTTATGGATGCCACGATTCCTCGTTTCTTCGTCGCATCTTGACCGATACCGAAGACCATTCCATCTTTCTCGTCCTCGCCCTTCACTGTTCGTGGTACGACGATGTAGTTTTTGATGCCACCGTCTTTCTTTTCGACAGTAAATACGTATTCCTCGGACTCGTGCTTTAAGTTCAAAACGAGAGTGATATCATCCCACGTCTTCACCTTTTTGCCATCTATCGACAATACACGGTCGCCCGTTCTGATACCAGCCTCGTAGATAGGATAACCTTCGGGAGCTTGTCCAACTATCGTTTTTTGTTCTGTCGAACCCCAAATGAGGCCAGAAATGAATAGAAGCAAAATACCAGTGATGAAGTTCATCGTCACTCCGGCGATCAAAATGACACACCGTTCCCAAATCTTTTTATTGCACATGTAATCGGTTTTTTTGAGTTTCACATCCGAATTATCGTTCTCGTCCACCTCACCGGCGATGGCACAGAAACCACCTATAGGAAAGAGTCTCAAACTGTACTCTGTCGGATCCTTACTTTCCTTTTTTCTCTTGAAACTGAATATCTTGGGACCCATGCCCAAAGAGAACTCGTAAACATAAGCTCCCCTATTTTTGGCCGTTACGAAATGCCCAAGTTCGTGAACAAAAATCAAAACACCCAAAATGACTATCAATAAAATTAATGCTACCATAATTTTCCTCCTACTTATATGAATGCTCTCAATAAGACGAATGCGATCGTCACAAATGAAAGACTATCTATTCTATCTAAAATTCCGCCATGTCCGGGAATCAAATTTGAAAAATCTTTTATTTCGTACTCTCTTTTGATGGCACTATAGAAAAGATCGCCCAATTCGCAAACGATGGAAAGTACGATGACAACCGGAATGACACTTGCAAGCGAAGCTGCTCCAATGAACGTCATATAATAAAGCGATGAAAGAATGCTCGACATGACAACTCCGCCTATATAACCCTCCATACTCTTATTTGGACTGATCTTACTCACCTTGTGCTTACCAATCATCATGCCAGTAAAATATGCGAATGTATCCGTAAAAATCGCTATGAGCAAGATGAGAAAGAAATATGCTCTATCGTAAATCAATATGTTCGATATGAGATTCAAAGTCACCCCTAAAAAAAGTATGAATCCCAATAGCTGAAATGCATCTTTCGTCGAATATTTCTTTCCCGCATAGAAGATGACTGCTGGTAAGAGAAGTGCCAATACGGCAAAAGCCAAATACCTGTAATCGAGTCCTATCGTATTGTAAGTCATCTCTCTATTGGAAAATACGAGCAAGAGAAGTACGACGAGACCTATGGCAATAACTGGCAGAGGATAATTCTTTATCCCCTTCAACTCGAGTATTTCTTTATATGCCAATATTCCTATCAATCCAACTCCTATTCTAAACGGAATACCTCCGACGATCAGAAGTGGAATTGCGATGACAGCCATGATGATGGCACTGATTATTCTTTTTTTCATCCTATTCACCTATACACATTATAGTTTAAATTACCCAAAAAATAAAGTATTTAATTGGTTTTTGGTGTAAATTGCCTCTTCAAATAATCTTTTTCATGTACACCTCTTATATAATTTACTCGATTCTTGTACATCGATTTCCTATTTTCGATATCCACTCTCTTATAAGAGAAGTCACCATTCATCCTCTCGAGATAAAACATCGACAAAAGATATGGTCGCATGCGGATCTCGCGAATTATCATAAAAGCAAGGAATATGAAAACTAACAAATTATTTTGACATATCGTAAAATTACAGACTACAGCAATTGTGAGAACTACTATACTCATATAGACGGCTGTTCGATATGCCGTACTATATGGAACAAAGAATTCGATTGCAAGTTTGACGATTTTGTACCCATCCAAAGGACAAATTGGCAACAAATTGAATGCGATTATAAACATATTGTAGGTGTTGAGAAATCGAAAAGTAGTATCACTTAGAAATCCCCATTCATAAACGGCAGCCAATGCAAACCCTAAGATCGTCTGAAAAAAAATACCTCCTACGGCAATGAGCTCATCTTCGAAGATATCCTCACTTATCATGCCGTCCATATTAGTAAGACCACCGAAAGGCAATAAAATGATCTTATTCACCTTTCTTTTGAAAATTGCTGCAAAGAAGATGTGACCTAATTCGTGTATCATGACTATCGAAAATATTCCCATCATGTATTTAAAGTAACCTGTACAAAAAGCTACTGCAATGGTAGCTAAAAAGAGAGGATGAAACTCCAGTTTACTGAACAACTTCATCGTACTCTAAATAATCGCTACCCTTTTTAAAAGTCAGATACAACTTCCCTCCATCCGCCGTGCCCAAATAATTGCCCTTGCTCACGTAATCGTACAAAGATACCGGCACATTCGTGACATTTGAATACCAATAGTCGATTTCATCTATTCCTTGTATGATGATCGTATTTCCTAGTCCTTCTTTTTCACCTATGAATACCACTATTCCCGAATTGATGACAGGTATGAGATAGTTTTCTTTCACTTTGAGTTCATATCCATCTTTGAAATTGTTTATTTCTTCATAAGTCATCTTCTCATCGAAAACCGTTCGATCGTCTTCGAAAACTTTTTCGAAAGGAACTATATCGCCGAAGTATTTGTTGTAAATGTTTGCCACGGCCGCAAAAGACATGTTTTCTGTGAGAACATCTTCCTTTATGAAACGATTTCCCCAATCTGTCGAATTTGATATGATGACTGCGCCGAAGAATATGATGGTTGCAATGAGTATCCTTGTTATGAGCATATCCACATATTTTTTATTTTTCCCATCATTTTCATTTCTTGTGTTTCCCACTGCTCTTTTCTTTTTCATAGCACGTTTTAATTCTTCGACTGATTTCATTAATGTTCACCCTGTTTAATCATATGGGAGATTGTACAAAAAAAGAATAGCGATATTGGCTATTCACGATTTAATTTGTCGACTAGATTCGTATAGAGTTCCTTAAGTTCATCCCGTCTTCTCTTAGTAGCGCCTTCGAAACGCAAAGTCAAATTGGGACCAGTATTGCTTGCCCGAACGAGAGCCCAACCATCCGAATACTGAACTCTCACTCCATCGACTGTGATCACTTCGGCTTCTTCATTTTTTGCAAAATCCAATACTTTCTCGACGATGGCAAATTTCTTTTCTTCTTCAGTCCCTATCTTTATTTCTGGTGTACTGTAATACTTGTTAAATCCAGAATACAAATCGCTCATCGTTTTGTTCCCATGAGAAATGATTTCCATGAGTCTCAATCCTGCATAAATTCCGTCGTCAAAACCATCCCATTTATCCCTAAAGAACATGTGACCGGATAGTTCTCCTCCGAATGCCAAATCCATCTCTTTGATTTTGTTTTTCTGATAAGAATTTCCCGTTCGATAGACGAATGGTTTACCTCCCAATTTCAATATCTCATCTTCCAATTGTTTCGAACACTTTACGTCATAAAGAGCCGTCTTGTTCTCGACTTTTGGCATCAAATCGTTCCAGATTACGGCCATCAGTGTGTCGACAGATACGAAGCATCCTTTCTCATCGATGATTCCGACCCTATCCGCATCGCCATCCAAACCGATTCCCAAGACGGCCTCGTTATCCAAAACAGCTTTTTTGAGCTGAGCCATGTTTTCTTCGATACTCGGATCTGGATGATGATTTGGGAAACTTCCATCGGAGACATCGTTGATGTATATGACTTCAAGATTTAGCTTGTCGAATATATCGTGAACCACTATCGAAGCAGACGCATTGGCCGGATCTACGACGACTTTGAGTCTCCGTGGCAAATCGATATCGCGAACCACGCGTTTTACGTATTCGGATTGTATCTCCACGTTTTCGATTGTTCCCCGCCCGGTAGCAAATTTTCCTTCGATGGCGATATCGTAAAGTTCCCGAATCGCATCTCCACAAGCATTGTCGTAATTAGAAAGAGCTATCTTGAAACCGTTATCCCCTACGGGATTGTGACTTGCCGTCACCATGACTCCAGTATCGATCTTCAAATGAAGGCACGCAAAATAATACATCGGAGTCGTACACAAACCCAAATATGAGATGTTCATGCCCGTATTCAAAATTCCTTCGATGAGTGCTTCGGCGAGTTCCTCTCCGCTCAATCTGTTATCGTGTCCTACGACACAATGAGTCTTTCCTAAACTTTTTGCTTTCGTTCCATATGCGAGCCCGATCGTGTAAGCAGTGGCCGCATCAATTTGAGTTCCATACTCTCCGCGCACATCGTATTCCCTAAATATAGTTCTGTTTATATCTTTTTTTACTTCCATTTCAACCGATTATTCCTTTCAATATTCCATATGAGAAAATCATCATTATCACTCCGGCGATGAACACTCCCAAAAGCGCTGCTAAAAAACTCTTCTTCTTATCCAATCCGAGAAGTACAGCGAGAAAACATCCCGTCCATGCTCCACTTCCCGGTAGAGGAATCGCTACGAAAAGCATTATTCCCAAGTAACCGTACTTCTCGATGGTACTTTTCTTCTTCAAAACTTTGTTTTTGAATCTCTCTATCAGTTCACCTAACTTTTTTATGCGCGACAATAGTTTAAGTATTGCCTCGATGAGAAAGAGAACGAAAGGTATGATCAGTATATTGGCTCCCAAACATACCAAAAATGCCTGTAGAGGAGAAACATCCAAAAGCGAAGCTGCGATCAATCCTCCCCGTAGTTCCAAAATTGGCATGAGTGATATCAAAAATATCAATGCATATTTCCCGAACACACTTCCGGTGATGCCGGCAAACAATCCGAGTATCCATTCGACTATTCTATTTGCCATCGATTATCTCCTTTGCTAATTTGTACACATCTTCGCTTATATCCTCGATACTTCGCGGCTGTCCTTCACTTGCGCAAGATACGTACTTGAACCCGAATGCGTCTACCATTTCCAAATAGGCATTCTCCGAATTGATTATGTGTTGATCATTACTTTCAGCCATATCCAAAGATTCATCTCTTTTACTTCTTATCTCGAACACATTTGCCGCCGGCATATGAAGAAATATGATTCCATCGGGTCTCGGCAGTCCACACATCTCGTACTCCAATTTATCGTAAAAATCGAAAATTTGTTTTCTTTCTTCTGCGGTCGACATCTTTCCTCCCTGATGAGCCATATTGGAAGTCGTATATCTATCCAAGACGACGATTTTACCATCGTTCAAGTTCTTTACAATTTCCTGTGCATTGTATATTCTGTCGGCCACATAGTAAAGTCCTATGACCTTGGGCGAAACACTCACAGGATCTTCAAAATAAGATTCACAAATACTCTTTTTACCGAGGACGGGGCCTCCTACTATTTTCCCAGTCGGAGTATCGTATCTTGGAAAAGGCATGGTGAAAGTCTCGTAACCTTCACTGTTCAATCTTTCTATCAATAGTTTGCTTTGAGTCTCTTTGCCACTGCAATCGGTACCTTCTATTACTATCAATTTACCTCTCATAAAATCTTACTCCTTTACTTCAATCATTATACAATTTTTACTGGCACGTTTGCAACCTCTTTGGCATATTTGTCACATAACTTTATATTGATCATTCTCGATTTTACACTTATCAAAAGTAAAATTTGCTTTTTAGTATTTTCTCTTTTTTGTCTTTTTCTAGCTAATCTATTTCATTTTATAGTATTTTTCATATAGAAACATAAAGGAAAGCTAACCCAAATGCCAAAAAATGACGTTTTCTAAGTTTTAAAAATCGTCATTTTTCCTTTTAGATAGTAGGTTTGACAATGATTTAGAAGTGCGATTTAATTGAGTTGACCGCGGGAATCTAGTTCGTTCGGTTTCTCCATTTCGTACTAACTACTGATCTTAGTCTGTATCATACTTTATTTGATAATTTTCAAATAAAAACGACACGACTAGAATTCCTTAGTACCTATGTCGTGTCCAACCCTAATATGGAGAAACGCGACTAGATTTTCCGCGTTCTCTTAATTAAGATTATAATATATATTTGACTATTTTTCAAACAATTTAAAACATCCAATCGCGTTTTTTAAATAAGCCTATAATTTGATCTTTTCTTCGATGTATCCTTTCAATCTCGTGATGTGAATCGTTATCTGCTCCATCGTATCCCTATCGCGAAGTGTGACCGTGTCGTTAGCCAAAGTCTCATCGTCTATCGTGATGGCAAATGGAGTACCGACGGCATCGCTCCTTCTATAACGTTTGCCGATGCTGCCCGTCTCGTCGTAAGTCACAGGAAATTCGCTACACAAAATGCTATATATTTCTTTCGCTTTATCTGCATGAACTTTTTTGATGAGAGGCAAAATGGTGACCTTGTAAGGAGCCAAAGCTGGGAGCAAATGAAGAACTTCTCTCTCTTCGCCATCTGCGAGAATTTCCTTTTCGTAAGCATCACACAAGATGGCCAAGAAAAGTCTATCCA
>CAZKKM010000020.1:0-21216 GCA_964553435.1 uncultured Muribaculaceae bacterium
CAATTTCAGTTGGAAGTGGTACAGGTCCTGATATCTCTCCCCCGGTTCTCTTAACAGTTTCTAGTATTTTACTGCAAGCCGTATCGAGCAATCTATGATCGAATGCTTTCAGTCTAATACGAATTTTGTTATTTGACATCTGCATGTCCTCCCTTCGTTTACATCTAGTATAAACTTGCTCCGCGTGAATTACCTGACAAACACCAGTATTTTTCTGTCAACTCATCGTGGTGTATCAGCAACCTCCCACATCTAAGCAGTCAAACCAAACTACATTTTACACTATTAGCGAACACATTTCAAGTCTTTTTCGTAAAGTTTTTTACAAAATTTCACATGACAAATTTTGCACACCTCGAGCACCAGTAAAAAAAAGCCCTCTACAAAAGAAAAAACAAAGAATTTCTCTTTGTACTTACTTTTCTATCTACAAAAATTTTTACTACTCTACGCGATACTCGTTTCCTATAGTACCGTCCCCGATCATCTTATTTGCGTACTCAGCCGAGAGATTTATGACCGGTGCAACTGCGCCCGTGCGGCTTACAGAATAGGTGGCATTCAAATTGCCACCGTTATTAACATAGAATACACAGGTATCACCGGCATGGTCAAAAATAAACGGTGATATTGACCAATACCAATTGCTTGGTCTATATAAATAAAAACTTTGGTTTTCAGTATTATGTTTCCCTGACCCTGCGGCTACTATTTCATCCGCGGTTATCAATCCCACTGGATATGTAAGTGCTCCATTTCCCTTTTCTTCGTCGCTTACCGTAAATGCATCGTTTTTCTTCTGGCATTTGAATGTTGGAGCAATTGCTATTGTTGCTGAATTCCACACTCCAGTTCGAGCTGTAGCTCCATATGCTGTCCAATTTACTCCAAAACCTTTTCCTGTATCACTACTATATCCTGTTACATCTTTTCCAGGTGTACTTCTGTCGTTACAGAATAAAATGTCCGCAACTGCACTTCCATACCCTGCATCTTCGATGTTTGTTTTATACCAAGTATCTACTACCTTTTTGATATCCGAACTCTCAATATTTGTTTGAGCTTGTTCTTTACTCGTGCTTGCTTTTGTTCCTGCTGGTCCATACATCCAGCCTACGTACTTAGCATCATTAGAATTAGCATTATATGTTTGACTAGTATGTGTAAACATATCGGAATCGTTTGCTCCATTTGTATGTGCCTTTGTTCCATCATAAATGATACGAAGGGATCCATCTCCATTGATTCTGATTATTCTCCAATAGAATCCTGCAAATTTGACGTAATTGTTTGTAACTGCTCCTCTATAGTAATAACTCGTCCCATAGTCGTCTTCCATTTCGAAGATGCCTTCATCTGTTGTCGCTGGATCTGCAAAACTTGTCCTCACTCCTTTCGATGTTTGAGCTAATTTCTCTATTGGACTTTTTTCATTTCTATCTACCAAATCGAAATTAGTATAGAATATTGCGTTCAAATCCTCATCTTGATTTACATCGTTCAAATAGTTCAATGTGACAGTTAGATTATAATAGTATGTTTTACCTACAGGAATAGTTAGAAGATTCGCCAGTAACTTTTTGGCACTCGCTTTAGATTGAGGTACATTTGTCTTACTCACAACCTCAGTATATGGCCCCTCTTCTGTTTCCGCATAACTCAAAGTATAAGTTAAACTTTCTTCCAAGTATGTGTTCACTAACCCTTGAAAGTACATCTTCACATTCGCCTCGGCTGTACCAGTATTCGTAATCGTGAACTTTTTCGTAAGCGATTCCCCGAAAGATAACTGTCCTGTAATCCCAGTGTCATTATCCGCGAATCTGGCACTCACTGTCGCCGTATTTATAGTTGCTTGCACAGGTCTCATTTCTCCCGCCGCTGTGAAATATGCATACGAAATCGTACCCACTATCGTGAGAATAGATGCTATTCCTACCATTAGACATATCGTTCTTTTAGTCTTTAAATCCATCGTCCCGTCTCCTATCCTCGTTTATGACATTCTTGTCATATCTTACTACAAGTATACGACAACATAGCTGAAAACACAACGTATTTTACGATATGAAACACATCTTTTTACATCGATTATCATATAATATCCACCACAAAAACATTGTCAAAAAAAGAGAGACACCTTTTAAGTCCCTCGTTTTTAATTCTATACTTTCAACACGTACATTTTTAAAACTTCACTGACCACTTCGTATCCCTCATGCGAAAGATGTAAGCCATCGATCGTATATTCTATCTTGAGATTGTCCCCATCATCTGCGAGAACAGAATAGACATCCAAATATTTCGTCTCGTTTTGAAGACAAAAATCTTCGATTTCTCTATTTACTCTTCTGATTGCCTCGTTCGTCCGGCGACCGACTTTATTGCCATCCAAAGTAGAATTAATGGGATATATGCTCTCGACATACAACTCTGCCTTTGGTAATTTTTCTTCTATTTCGAGGATTATCTTTTTGATATTCTCTATGGTCATATCGAGATCTTTTCCAAATCCTATATCGTTCGTCCCGATGAGCAAAAAGATTTTACTCGGTTTATATTGTAGAACTCTCTTTTTGAGATTTTTGAGTATATCCGCACTCGTATTGCCACTGTAACCACTATTTATGACGACGATTTCGTCTTCATCGTAAAACTCATCCAAGTCGTAAACTTCGGTTATCGAATCTCCCAAAAAGACGACATTCGGATAGATGATCTTCTCCTCTTTCACTATACAATCCGACGATTTCGATAAGAAATAATCGATTATGAACGTGTTGAAGATGATGAACACCGATGTCAACAATAAGATGCTGACCAACCAAAAATTGCGATATTTTCTCGAACTTCCTATCATGTAATCGTCCCCTTCGCTGTCTTCTTTTCAAATATTGGAAAGTATTCTAATACGAAGGAACCGAAATGTCAAATCGTTCGAAACATTCCTATGACATACACAAATGACAAAATATACGTATATTAAAAATAAATACTCACAAAATGAGTAAAAATGGGAACTCATTTTTTGAGTATGTTAGAGTTTATTTATTAACGTAGGAGGTGAACGTTACGGACAGAATAAGAGAACTCCGTGAAGATAACGACAAACGTCAAGGTGATATATCGGAAATACTCAATATATCACAACAGCAGTATTCTCGTTATGAAAATGGAATCAGTCAGATGTCATATGCTCAACTGATAAAACTAGCCGATTACTATGAAGTATCAGTCGATTATATTCTCTACAGAACTGACGAAAGAAAACCTTATCCGAAAAGCATCGTTTGCGAAACAGATGAAAAAAATAGTTCGAACAAGAATAATGTCTAAAGACATTTTTTTATTTCTCTTTTGGAGTTCTCTAATTATAATTATAAATGCAATTCGTCAATTTGACAATGCTCGACTATTACAAAAGATTGTAAATCACTTTCATTCGGCATTCAAAACACAGATCTTAAAAAGTACATTCGCCGAATTGAAACGCAACAAATTGTTTCCAAATTGCACCACATTGTCATCGGTCACTTCGTATAATCCCACTTCAGTGTATATTATATCGATACCCAAGTGTTCACTCACTTGCTTAAAAACAGTCTTTTCAATATGATCGTCATCGAAATAATGTTCACTCAATTCGCCACGACATCCCATCTGTCTTTCCATTTCATTTAAGAATGTATATATATTCTCGTCGAATACTTCGCCTTTCAATACGAGCTTCAACTCATCGTCTTCGACCAACTCGTCAAATAGATCGAGATCGATAAATTTCTTTAATTCCTCGTATATACTCTTCTTGTGCTCGAAGACATCGAATTTTTCTTCATCCCCCGAATATATTGTCATCTCTTCGATTAAGTCTATCGTTATTCTCTTCATAACTACCTCACCCACACTTCACTAATGATTATAAACTGCCTTTGCAAATAATACAATATCATTCACCTACCAAAGATTACCAAAAAACACATCAAAGTAACCATATGACCTTCATGTCATACACACTTAAGCAATAAAATGACATAATTGTCATAAGAGGTGACATATATGCTAAAAGAATACAGGAAAAAGAAAGGATTTACTTTGGAAGAACTAGCCGAAATTTGTGAAGTATCTTGGCGCAATCTTCACCGTATCGAAAACGGTCATTACCAACATGCCAAGTTCGAGACGATTCAAAAAATGTTGATCATCCTCGAAGTATCCGATGACGACATTTTGAAGTTCATAAAAACTTTTCCCGATGAATATAAAACTGCCAAGCACTGAGACATTCATATGCTAGGTGTTCCTTCGAAAAATTCATCATCCTCTTCGAAATAGATGAAACACAAAGCTGCACCCAAAAGAAAAATGCTACCGACCAGATTTACCAAATAAATTCTCTTTTTCGCGGTAGTCTCGTTTTTATAAAAAGTATAGTTTCGCCAAAAATAATAGATGTATATGACAAAAGAGACGAAAATTGTAAGCTCGAATATTTCGTGCCCTTTTTTTTGTGCCTCCCGATCCTTAGTTGTTATGTATTCCTGCTCGTAAGTATCTCCTATGATATTCAACACACCGGCACCTATCAAAATGATCCAAAGCATTTTCTCGAAATCCAATCTTTCCAACTCTGATTTATCGGTCTTATCAAACATAATAAATTATATAGTTAAAAATCTTCCTTTATTCTAATTCTAAACAGCGAATACTTCTAATGTAGACGGCCTCCATTCATAATTACATTATAACTTGACGACACGGAATTCGACAACTCATTTTTGTACGAAAAATTGTAATAAAATAAAAAGACGAATCGCATCGTCAGTTTTACTCGCGTTCTTTACAAATTAGATTTCGATGTTTCTCACATTAATCATCGATAAAAACACATTTTTTATTTCGGTCACTAGCCAGTAGATGTCCTCCACGAAGAGCGACTTCATGTCACATCTACCTACGATCACTACAGTGGGCTTGCACCACCAAATTTCACACACATTAGGATTAATTCATTACCATCTTTCGGAGTCGAACCGCATGCGGATTTGTGCTACTCTTACCGGACCCTAAACTTACACACTTGTCACCAAGTTTCCACCGCATTGGGGTTTATTTAGCATTCTTTCTCGTCCTTCGGCTGCTACACCACTGGACTCGAAAGTTATTCTTCCCGTTTTCTACCGAGAAAGTTTACGATTGCCCCGTCTATCTGTCCGTACCTTATATGCCCCTATCGAAGACCACCCGTACCACTTTTTCTGCCTCGCAGATTCCGAATGTCATATCGCTATGCCACTCCACTCTATCCCTCCGAAAATCTCTCATCGAAGTAAAAAGAACGTGAATACAGTCTATACCGCATTGCGTTGCGGTCTTTCATATAGTTCGATATCTAATTTGCAAAGAACACGAATAACTCGTAAACAAGTTATACCACATTATCTTATGCAAAATCAAGCTTTTTTATTACTTTTCTTCCAAAAATTTATTGTCGATTACGACTGCTCTATAAAAAGGTTAATTCTCGTCTAAAAGCGATGACTTTAACACATTCCTCCTGTATCGGAATTGTTTACTAGAAGATTACCCAAGATAGCTGTCGGATTTAATAAGTCTAAGTCTTTTAACGCAAAAGCTTTCTCATATCGAATACATACACACATTCCGAATTCGGGATAACATTCACCTCTTTTTTGCGTACGACTGTAGCAAGCATTCTTGATATTTAAATTGTTATATGTGTAGTCTAGTACATAATTGAAACCTATTCCATTGATATAAAAAGTGTTGCTTTTTATATCATCTGGTCCCAAAGATGATTCTGAAAAACTATTCTTGATATTGAACTTATCCAATGTCGCACCGATATCCTCCAAATGCATAAATAACCACAGCTGCATCATTTTGGTGACTGGACTGCTGCCATCTAATATTCCTTCCATCGGATTGATTGCCTCGGGCATAAAATGACACTCCAATTTTTGTTCATTCATTGCACAAGTATAAACCTTATCGTATCTAGAATCCTTCTTGAGTTCGCTCCATAACTTAGCATAGTAATCCTCATCGTCGTTTTCTACGATTATATCTTCGTTGTTTTTGATGTTTTTTAACAATTCCTTTTCTTCTTCGTCATTTACATATTCGACCAAGACATAATCTAATTCCTCGATTGCTATATTTTTGTTCGATTTGACAGTCACTCCTTTAGAAGTGTCGAATCCTTTACTTTTTGCTAAATTGTAAACCGATTCTACACTTTCTTTGAGAGTTAAACCACTCACCTTCATTTCATCGTACATTTTCATACAATCGTCATTTAGACAGGCAACACCTTCGACTTTATCATTTTTCAAAGTAAATACCATTTCAGGATTTATTTCGACGAATACGTAGCTCGACCGGTCCTTATTTAACTCGTTGATCTTTTTGTTTATTTTTTCGGTATTCAATCTCACACATAAACTATTGAATTTAGACCACAATATGCATGCTAAAACGACACACAAGATGACAAACATGACTTTCATAAAAGTTACCTTCGGTTTGACTTCGATGCCCAAAACTCCATATTTTTTTTCATCTGTCTTTGAAAAAGTATCCCTTAACTTTTCGTAGTCAAACTCTTCTTTTTTCTTTAAACCAAACTTCGATTTTTTGACATTTTTCGCCAAGTCCTCAAAAGTGGGATAACTGTGTATGCGTTTGACTTTCTTCTTAATTTTTTTCCCAGTTACTCTGTTCGTTAAAATGATTTTATCCTTAGCATGAATGTCAGTTGTTTCTTCCATTTCAGGTAATAGCAACACTACCTTTTTATTTTTTTTGATACCATTAAAATCCGCATTACTAATTTCTAATCTTTTTAATTTGCCCATAACTAATACCTTCTTGACTTGATTATATAGTATAAACTAATAATTGTCAAAAACTTTAACTACGATACATTGAAATTAAAAATCTGACAAAATTAAGATATATATGATAGTAAAAGAAATAAAAAAGGAAAAATGTTTGCATTCTACCCTTTCTCTTTTCTTACTACTCACAGACATTTTAATTGTAGCAAAAATGAATTTTAAACAACGACAATTCTCATTATCAATAATCACTACGCGATTTTCTTTGCCACCATTTGCGTGGCGCCATCACGTGAGATTTACCTCGATTTTCTTTTTTTAATTTATCTTCTCGCTCTTTGACTATATTCGCCATTTCAACAGCTCTTCTATATTCTTCCTCATCACAAATACAGCATTGGCTTAATGTTACGGTGTTTTTTTCGCCACAATAAGGACATTTAAAATCGATATATCCTCTAATCAAATCGTTGGTATCCCACCATACATGTGTTACTGGCTCGCGATTGCCGTTACAAGAACAATATACTTTTGCTCTAAAAGATGACATAATTTAATTCCCCCTTCAAAATATGCCTCTATTATATACACTTTTTATAAAATGTCAAGCCATCTAAGAATTCGATTTAAAACCCCGACGAATAATTTCGCTAGGGCTATAATCTATTTTAAAATACTTTGACATCTATGGCACAAGCCGTCTTTAGTCTCATCGACATAGTTCCAGCAACGTTCGCACTTATCGCCTTCCGACTTGACAACTTTGACTCCTACTTTGTTCATCATAGGTAACTCTTCTTCCGTCAAGGTTACTTTCGATACGATGAACAATTGATGTAAATAATCTCGCAAATCGGAAAGAACTCTAGCATATTCTCCACCTGCATTTATGCTCACTTCTGCTTCTAAACTAGAACCGATAATCTTCTCATTTCTCGCTTCTTCCAAGGCTTTATTGACATCTTCTTTGACTTCGAAGAACAATTTGAAATCGGCAAGTATCTCATCTTTTCCTTCATACTCGATTATCTCCGGCATGCGCTCCAAATGAACACTTTTCTCTTTTCCATCCATGTAACTATATACCTCTTCGGAAGTGTAAGGAAGAATCGGTGCCAAAAGCTTGACCAAGTTGCAAAGAACGTTATACAAAACAGTCTGAACACTTCTTCTACTCAAAGCATCCTCTTTTTCGATGTAGAGAATATCCTTGGTAAAATCTAAATAGAAATTTGAAAGATCGAACGAAACGAAATTCGTCGTCAATTTATAGACCTCTTGATAGTTGTATCTTTCATATGCCGAAAGAACATCACTCGTATATTCGTTGAGTCTAACCATCATGTATTTGTCATATGGCAACATCTCATCGAAGTCTATCGCATCTTTTTCTACATCGAATCCATTCAAATTTCCGAGTAAGAACTTATACGTATTTCTTATCTTGCGATAAGATTCTTTGACCTGTTTTATGATATCTTCGTTGATCGGCATATCTTCGGTGTAGTCGATGCTAGCTGCCCAAAGTCTCAAGATATCGGCCCCGTGCAACTGGATCAGTTTGAGTGGATCGACCGTATTTCCCAATGATTTGCTCATCTTATTACCATTTCCATCTGTCGTAAATCCATGCGAAATGACAGTTTTGTAAGGAGCTTTACCATAAACGGCAACTCCCGTAATCAACGACGAATTGAACCAACCGCGATACTGATCTGATCCCTCAAAATATATGTCGGCCGGATATGGTAATCCCCTTGCGATCATAGCCCCTGTATGACTCGAACCAGAATCGAACCAAACGTCCATTATATCTTCTTCTTTTTTGAACAATCCATTTGGACTGGCTGGATTCGTATAACCTTCTGGCAACAAATCTTTGGCCTCACGTTCGAACCAGATATTGCTGCCCTCTTTCTCGAACAAATCTGCTACATGCATTATACAATCGTAATCGAGTATTTCGGAGCCATCTTCGTTGTAGAAAATTGGAAGAGGAACTCCCCAAGCTCTTTGACGAGATATGCACCAATCTCCTCTATCCTTTATCATATTTCCGAGTCTCGTCTGTCCCCATTCGGGATGCCAAGTTATATTATTGTCTATTTCCTTCAAGATGTCGTCTCTTATCTTATCGATAGAACAGAACCACTGAGAAGTTGCTCTGAAGATGACCGGTTTCTTCGTTCTCCAGTCGTGTGGATAACTGTGTGTGATCCATTTCATTTTCAAAAGTACACCCATCTCGTCGAGTTTCATCGTGATGGCCTTGTTTGCATCTTCGAAATACATTCCTGCGAACTCTTCGCCGGACTCCTTGTTGAGTTTACCGTCGTCGTCGACTCCGAACACCATGTCGAGTCCAAATTTTTTACCTACTTCGAAGTCATCCGCACCGTAGCTCGGAGCTGTATGGACGAGTCCAGTTCCCGAATCCAAAGTGACATGATCACCACAAACGACTTTGCCGACTCTCGTGCCAAATACATGATCATATTCGAGACCGACTATTTCGCTTCCCTTGAAAATGCTGATTTCTTTGACATCGGACCATTCGAACAGCTCGGTTAAGCTAGTGAGCAATTCTTTTGCAACGACATAATACTTGCCTGCTACTTCGACCTTAACGTAATCGTAAGTTTCGTTCACACAGATTCCGGTATTGCCCGGTATTGTCCAAGGAGTTGTCGTCCAAATGACCAAATTGTCTCCGGCATTCAGTACACCATTTCCCGTCTTGACAGGGAATGCTACGTATATGGACGCATCTTTTCTATCTTTATATTCGATTTCTGCCTCGGCCAAAGCTGATTCCGAACTCGGACTCCAATAGACTGGCTTCATACCTTTGAAGATGAGTCCTTTTTTGACCATCTCTCCAAACACTCTTATTTGAGAAGCTTCGAATTCCTTTTGGAAAGTGATATAAGGATGTTCCCAGTCGGCTAAGACGTTCAATTTTTTGAAACCATCCATTTGTCTTTCGACCTGCTTACTTGCAAATTCCCAACACCGTTTTCTAAACTCAACTTTGCTCATGCTCTTTCGATCTACTCCACTATTCGTGACAGCCTGCTCGGTCGGTAAACCGTGAGTATCCCAACCCGGAATATAAGTGACATTGTATCCACACATGAACTTGTAACGATTGATAAAATCTTTTATTGTCTTATTGAGAGCATGTCCTACGTGGATATCCCCATTCGCATAAGGAGGTCCGTCGTGTAATACGAAAGGTTTTCCATCCTTATTCTTTTCCTTCATCATGTTGTAAAGATCCATTTTTTCCCATTTTTCTCTTTGCAATACCTCATTCTCCGGTAGATTTCCTCTCATCGGAAACTCGGTATTCGGCATTTTCAAAGTTTCTTTGTAATCCATAAATTCTCCTTCTTTCTAAATAAAAAAGCTCACAAACTAAAGGACGAGCATTACCCGTGGTACCACCTTAATTTGTGAAACTTCATTTCACCTTTTGTTCTCTTAACGTGAGAATAGTCGTCTAAACCTAATATCGGAATAGCACATCGGAAGTGATCCGCAAATGCAAGTTCATTTGACTCCTCTCACCTATCGAGTCTCTCTGTTAAAACGAACTATCGCCTTGCCGTCTTCGTCTCTTGCTTTATGTCTACGATTATAAACCTAACATTACATTCTTGTCAAGAAGTTACTCTCTTCTCTTCAATTCTTTTCTCTTCGGAAGTGGTGCACTGTTCAACTCCACTATATCTCTGTCTTTTTTGAGAAGTGGAATATCTATCTCCTCTTTCTTTTCTGCCACATCGTTTTTCTTCAATGCAGGCATCGAACTATCTTCCGAAGAAGTTGTCCCCAAATCGGCATTCACTATGCTGATTATCTCGGTTCTTCCACTGTGATACTCATTGTCCACTACAGTCGGCAATTCGGAAGTATTCTCCTTTATGAGTCCATCTTCTCCAACTTTCGGTAACTCGACTGTATCGACATTCTCATCCTTTTGAACTCTCTTGTTTATCGCCTTGTTGTTTAATTCCTTCAATGTTACGTTCTTATTTTTGAGTTCGCGCATTTTCTCATCTTTTATAGCATCTTTCGGACTCTTGACATTATCTATTTGTCCTTTAAGTAAGTACAACTTGAATATTTTCATCACGTCTAAGATGATGATGATTGCTGCCGGAATGAAGACGACAAAGAACCATCCAATTTTGGTCGCCAAGAACGATTGCAACCTTCCGAGCTGTGGTATTCTTCCCACTACTTTTCCGATCAAATTCGTCTGAGTGACCTTTCCTCCATCGGAAGTCGGATTATTATCACCTTTCGTCGTAAGCTGAACCTCACCCGTCGAAGTCTTTGAAATGCCGACGACTCTATGAGTGACCGTATATCCGTAATTCAAATCCCAACTCGATATAAAAGTTATGACATCTCCTATCTTGATTTTATCTATATCCTGCTCGACCGCTATGACGACATCGTACACATCTATGTTCGGTTCCATACTACCACTAATGATCGTATACATTCCAAAAGGAGCAGTAAACTCCAATCCCTGTTTTTCATAGGATTTGATTTTCATATTGAAATAGAACATAGCTGCTCCAATTATCAACAAAATGACCAAAATGATCGAGCATACTACCGACAAAAATTTCGATACCAATTTAAATAAATAAGTTTGTTTAAAAGCTTTCCACCGTATCTGTACTCCGGAGAACAACTCTGTCATGCTACCCTTTTTATTCATACTGTTCACCAATTATAAGTATATATTAAACTCATTAAAAATACAAGTCAAAACTAGAAAAATTAAAAATTTTTATTTCTCATTTTCCTCATTTTAAATCGCAATTTTTAAATATAAAATCGAAAAAAATACAGACGATATTTCGTCTGCATTATCTTTTATCTTTTCAAAACTGAAGTGTCGTCGAACGATACAACTACACTTGCAAAGAATGATTTGCCCATATCTACATCTTGATTGACACCCGTCTCCAAGAAACGATACTCTACATCGAAATTAGCCGTTTCTCCTGGTCCTATTATTATTTGACCGGTAATTGGACCATCCTGTTTAGGCGCTAGAGTCCAATCTTTGACGACATTATTGCCATCTTTGACTATTCTATATTGCAAGTCTTTTCCGACGAACGAATTTGTCACATCTTTGAAACTTATGGAGTAAACAACCGATTCGTTCGTTGCATTTTCGACGGTAAACGATTGTGTTCCTTCGAATCCTGGTTTCACATCAGTCGCAAAGAAACTTCTATAATAATCGACTTTCAAGAAATAACTCTTTGGTGGTTCCTCCGGTTCGATATATTCTTTTTCTCGCTCGATGAGCACCGTATAAGTCTTCTTGATTCCGTTGACAGAAGTCACGATTACCGTCACTCTCGTCGTATCTCCAGTCAAATTAACTGTCCCTATGCCTTCGACTTTTGCCTTAGGATTTTCCGCTTCGGCTCTCACGGTCACCTTGCTAGTTCCCGAAGGCACTTTTACGACATAACTCGTCTTGTTGCGGTCGAATATAGGATTCATACTGAAGCCATCGACATCTAAGTTTTTGAGATTCGCATTGTTGATGGCATCGATACAATTATAATCGCACTTGCCGTCGTTGTTCGTATCGCAATTGTAATCGCATTTGCCATCTCCATCAGTATCGCAATTGAGGTCGCACTTGCCATCTCCGTTGGTGTCGCAATTGAGATCACACCTACCATCCCCATCGGTATCGATGTTCGTATCTGGTTTGCCATCTCCATCTGTGTCGCAATTCGTGTCGCATCTACCGTCATCATTTGTATCGCAGTTCAAATCACATTTGCCATCCCCATCGGTATCGACATTCATATCTGGTTTGCCGTCCCCATCGGTATCGATATTTGTATCGGGCTTACCATCGTTGTTCGTATCGCAGTTGACCTCGCACTTGCCCGAACCTGTACCCTGATCTTTTTTATTGTCGTCAGGTTCTCCATCTCCATTTGTATCTATATTGACATCGGGCTTACCATCGTTGTCGACATCGATGTTTGTGTCTGGTTTGCCATCTCCATCAGTATCGCAATTCAAGTCACATTTGCCATCGTCATCTAAATCCAAATTTATATCTGGGAATCCATCATTGTTTGTATCACAGTTCAAATCGCACTTGCCATCCCCATCGGTATCTTGTGGAGCCAAATTCTTATCCGGTTTGCCATCATCGTTCGTATCACAATTGAAATCGCATTTGCCATCTCCGAACTTGTCGATATTCAAATCCGGTTTGCCATCCCCGTTTGTATCACAATTTAAGTCACACTTGCCGTCTCCATCTGTATCGATATTGATATCCGGTTTGCCATCTTTGTTGGTATCGCAATTGAGATCACATCGACCATCCCCGTCTGTATCACAGTTCAAATCGCACTTGCCGTCTCCATCTTTATCGATGTTCTTATCCGGTATTCCATCTTTGTTTGTATCACAATTTACATCGCACTTGCCATCTCCATTTGTATCTTTGTTGATATCTCCACAATTTGTGTCGCACTTGCCATCGCCATTGGTGTCACATTTGAGATCACATTCCAAATCTTTATCGACATCGAGATTTGTATCAGGTTTACCATCTCCGTCGGTATCGCAGTTCAAATCACATTTACCATCGTCGTTTAAATCCAAATTGGTATCTGGGAAACCATCTCCATTTGTATCGCAATTTAAGTCGCACTTGCCGTCTCCATTTGTATCCTTTGGAGCCAAATTCTTATCTGGTATACCATCTTTGTTTGTATCGCAATTGAAATCGCACTTGCCGTCTCCATTGACATCGAGATTTAAATCCGGTTTTCCATCCCCGTTTGTATCACAATTGAGGTCGCACCTACCATCTCCATCTGTGTCGATATTCACATCAGGTTTACCATCTTTGTTGGTATCACAATTTAAATCGCATTTACCGTCTCCGTTCGTATCGCAATTTAAGTCGCACTTGCCATCCCCATCTAAATCGACATTTTTGTCCGGTATACCATCACCATCTGTGTCGCAATTTTTGACACATTGTTCCTTATCTTTCAAATTTGCATCCGGCTTGTCGTCGTCATTTTTATCGACACTCACATCTGGTTTACCATCTTTGTCAGTATCTATGTTGACATCCGGTTTATTATCCCCATCGGTATCGATGTTAGTATCCGGTTTACCATCTCCGTCATTATCTATATTGACGTCCGGTCTACCGTCCCCATTTGTATCACAATTTATGTCACACTTGCCATCTCCGTCGGTATCTTGATTGATAGGATTTCTGATTCCTCCATCGTCATCACAAGCGAAGTCGCACATGTAATCTCCGTTTGTATCTATATTTCTATCGGGTATTCCATCCCCATCGGTATCGCAATTTATGTCACATTTGCCATCCCCATCGCGATCGACAAAGTTATCTGGTTTGCCATCGTTATTCGTATCGCAATTGAGGTCGCACTTGCCATCCCCATCGGTATCTATATTCAAGTCCGGCTTGCCGTCGCCATTCGTATCACAATTGAGGTCGCACCTGCCGTCTCCATTTGTATCGCAATTGAGATCGCACTTGCCATCATTATTGCTATCTATATTTCTATCGGGTATTCCATCTCCGTCGGTATCGCAATTGAGGTCGCACTTGCCGTCTCCATTTGTATCTTTGTTGATCAAGCCACAGTTGACATCGCATTTGCCATCTCCATTTGTATCGCAACTCAACTCACACTTCTTATCGTGATTGGTATCGATGTTCAAATCGGCTTTGCCATCCCCGTTCGTATCGCAGTTCAAATCGCATTTGCCATCGTCATCGATATCTAAATTCAACTCTGGAAATCCATCCCCGTTTGTATCACAGTTCAAATCACACTTGCCATCCCCGTCTTTATCTTGGTTCATGAGATGATCATCTGGTTTTTTATCCCCATCTTTATCGATGTTGAAATCGGGCTCACCATCACCATCGTAATCGATGTTCAAATCCGGTATCTTGTCCCCATCGGTATCGATGTTGATATCCGGCTCATTATCTCCATCGGTATCTATGTTGATGTCCGGCCGACCGTCTCCATTGGTATCTATATTAATATCGGGTATCTTGTCCCCATCGGTATCGATATTGACATCTGGTTTCATATCTCCGTCGATATCTATATTGTAGTCCGGTAATCCATCGTCGTTCGTATCACAATTGACATCACAAACGGCATCGTAATCTAAATCGATGTTCGTTTCTGCTCTCTTATCCCCGTTTGTATCGCAGTTCAAATAACAGAAATTGGTATTATCGAAGTCCAAATCGATATCAGGTCGACCATCCCCGTCTACATCGCAGTTAAAATCGCAAAAACCATCTCCATTTAAATCTTTGTTGACGAGATTCGTGTCAGGTATTCCGTCCCCATCCGTATCCAAATTCCATCTCGCAATTCTGTCGTTGTGATAATCTATATTGATGAGATAAGTTTGACCGTCAGCGCCGACGACTAGACAGTTGATATCGCATATTCCGTCTCCATTCAAATCGACATTGGTATCTATGACACCATCATTATCCATATCACAATTCAACGTACAAGTATTATTGTTGAACAATGAAAACGACATCATAAAGAACATGACGATGAGCAACAACAAGATGATTATGATTATTATGAAAAGTTTTTTTCTATCTTTTTCATCTTCTTTTATCAGTTCATCTACTTGTCTTTCGACTTCTGCCTGTTCTTCCTTCATGACATCCACTTCTAAATCTCGAGTATTCTTATCCATAATGATGCTCCTCTACTATATATATAAGTACAGTATACCATATGCTCTAATCTTTATCAAGAACGAAGCGACTTTTAAAGAAAAAAAGAAAGGCAAAAACCAAGATATTATTCTACCGATTCCATTTAAAAATCTTACTCGATCATCTTGTCGAGAAGATTCGATATTCCTTGTGAATAATCGCATATCGAATTTTGAATTGAATTTATGAAGACGATCATAGCTTCGGCAAAGTCATCTTCGGTATAATCGTCATTCTTTAAATCTAAAAGTTCCTTGTTGACTAGAACTTCGTTGGGTATTCTCAATTCTTTGCATAGTTTGTTTGTAAATCCTGCCAATATTTGCAATTGGTCATATATGATACCCTGTTTTTCTTTCAAAGGCTGTGCCTTAAAGAAAGTCATATATTCATCAAAATCTTCCATATATTATCACCTAAATAATCTACTTAATTGCTCGGCAACTTCTTCTTTTGTCTTCTTGTTTGAGCCGATAGCTTTCAACCAAATTTTTTTGAACTTTTGTCTTTGCCTAAAAGCTAGAGATTGTTTTAATTTTGGCATGCCGTACAATCTTTGCCGATTCCTTGCTTCGCTTTCTTGTTCGTTATGAGAGTTTATTGGATACGAATCTATTTGACGGTTTAATTCTACTATTTGGGTTTCGATCATTTTGGCCCTGGCAGGGTCCGTGTACTTCTCGAAAGTGTAAGCTTGTGATTCACACCGATCTTTTTTAATAGTTATTCTCTTAAGTTCTTCTTGTAAGAGATCTCTTCGTTCTTTTAATTCTTCTACTTTCATCGAATTTACCTTCTAAATCTTAAAATCGGACATCGCTTGAGCCATGGCATCAGAGTTTAACGTGTTTTTAAACCTCTCTATTTTGGCGAGAGAATCCTTCATTTCGTCTGTAAGATTTGCATATAAATCCGAGTCTATCGCATTTTTATGTTCATCCAATTTTTTTTGACATTGGTTCAAGTGCCATTCGATATTCCCTACATTTTCAGGATCCCACCCGACCATTTCATCTAATTCATCCACATACGATTCTATTTCGTCCGCTAGTGATACTACATCGAAATCTTCTTCTTTTGGTGCCTGTTTTTGATTTGTTTTGGGATCTATGATACTGTCGACCCATTCATCTAAACTCGGATTATCGTATCTCATATCATCCACTATGTCGAGTGCTTTGAGAAATGCCTCATCGACATTTTTGCTTCCACGTTCAATAAATCTATAATATTGCATGACTTTGGTCCATAAATGCATGAATTCATCCTTATTGCGTTTGATTGCTTCTCCAGCATCGCCAACTGCTGTGAGTTTCTTGGCCCAACTTTCCAGTTCTTTCAGTTCTTGTTCATATGGCATATCACTCACACTCCTATGATAATTGTAACATATTCCTTATTTTATTGTAAAATTTATCGACAATTATGTTTACGAACATTTACAAAATAGACGATCTATTCGATCGTCTATTTTTACTTTCAAACTTTCGCTCTTTTAGATGGAATGAAGTTGTTTACGAACTTAAATGATTCTCTATTCTTTACATAAAGATAACCGAATATACTGAAGAAAACAGCTCCCAAAAAATTCACGAACAAATATTTCATCGTATCGATTAACCCTATATCCAAATATCCTCCGTCTATTCTCGTCTCTATTTGTTCTCCATTTGTTCCCTTGCAATAAAACAACGTTTACTCGATACCATCATATTGCATGGCGATGTTCTTACCTTCTTCGTTCATGAGTACAGAATTGATACTCGTGACGATTCTATCTTTTTGCATATCGGTCTTGAAATATTTATCGGCACCATATTCGAAGAATTCCCAAAGAACTCCGACGGTCATCGAAAAACAAAAAGCCACTATCGCCAAGAAAAGAGGAGTCAGATTGACGTTCTCGACGTTGTTGTTCAATAGATCGAAAAGAGCAAATCCTACACCTGCTGCCAAAAATCCATTCAACGTATGCAGTATCGTATCGAAATAAGGAATCATACCATAGAAATTGTTTATCTCTCCTAAGATCTCAGCTGAAAATATGAAGAGCATGATTATGATTTCCATAGTATTCGGCAATTCTATTTTGAAATGGTGTTCTATGAAGAAAGGCATCATAAACAAGATGAGCGATAATAGACATAAGAAGGCATTGTTCATATCTCCGCGAACGAACTCGAGTATCATACATAAGATGACTAGTGCCCGCAGAGTAAAATAGACTGCTATGCTACTGCGATTACTTTCTTTTCCTATCCTCTTCAATTCTTGATGAAATTTTCTTCTCTTGGTTTTCATAAGACATCACCACTTTGTTGATGCTATTGTATCAAAGAAAAGAAAAAAGGACAAGAAAATCTCATTTATATCGTCTTTTGATGATGTCGTCCTCTTCTAGCTCTCCAATTAAAAGACTCGATGCAGGATCGTGTAACTTTCTATTTTCACGTACCCTTCGTTCGTCGAAATTGGCATAACAATACTTACAAAAATGTTCGCACGTATTGTATGTTCCTATATCGACCATCGAAACACAATTGCATTTTCGCTCTTTGCGAGCCGTCCAATTCTTATAAGTTTTCCCTGTCAATTTGAAAGCTGCTTCATGCGAAAGACATTCTCCTCTTGCAAACCCGTATTCGACCAAATTCCTCTCTTCAAAACACGTCTGTACTTTCAAGTTGTGTGCTTTAGCACTTGCACTGAACGACTTGCCTATTTCTTCGTAATCTTTTTCTGTAAATTCTCGAACTTGTAAGACATTCATATTGTGCCGCACGTTTTTATAATCGTCTATAAAAGATACGATTATCGTTTCCACACACCCCTCTATGAGCGAACACAACTTTTCGAAAGCTCTCTTGTGATATGCGATATCGTATGTGTCGCTCAAGAATATCGGATCGTACCTCACGAAAGTTCTCTCTGGCCCTACAATTTCGGAAACTCTCACTATGGCTTCCACGATCGAACTCTTATTTGGCACATTCACCTCGACATCTTTTCTGTATGGTGTCAAAGTAATTTGAAATATGACCGGTTTATCTATCTTCGGAAGATAATCCAGTATTGGCCAAGGATTCTTCGTGCAGAACAAAAATGCATCTACATCTTCCAAATAAATGCGACTTACCAACTTCGGATTAAATGGGTTGCGCACGTCGAAAAAGCCTTCTTCCATGCGTCTTTTGAACCATTCGGAATAAAATGCTACTATGTCGGTTCTCCCGCTTACATTGAGTATCATGAAGATCACACCCCACTTACGATTATACCAAAAAAAGACACGGTTGACATGCCATGTCCGAATATTTTAATCTTCCGTCTCTCCGTACATTTTGCTTCTGGATTCGACTTGCAACTCGTAACCGTACTCGAACACGTAAGCCAAGGCGAACAAAGATAGAATATAAATTAGATTGAAAAGTTCGAATTCGACACCCAAATCCACACCTATGCACAGTTGTACTGCCGAGCCTGAAATGTAAGGTACGACTATAGTCGCTATCATGAAATAAGCCATCTTTTTTATATGTTCGACATTTTCCAATGTAAATGGAGTCTCTTCCCCGTGTATATTTACGAACAATTTCTCGAGATGAGAAAGAGCAAAATACAAAAGTCCCAAATAGATGATGATGAAGAATAATACCACATCTCCGAAAAGCACCGCCTTTTTGATGCCATGCTCCTTTAACGCGTCTAAGAGATACTCGGTCGCCTTCTTTTCACTTCCTCGCAAAACGTAATCTTCCTTCCCGTCGGCGATGACGATCGTCTCGTCATCGTTTCGCGAAAAACTCACGTGTTCCTTCATGATGTAAAGTGTGTCATTTTCGTATTTGACATTCGCTCCTAAAAACGTTATGACTAAGACACTCACGATACATGCACATATCCCCACTAAAGAAACTATCTTACATATCCTCGATAAGACATAGATGGCCTTCGACAAACTTTTCATCTTTTGTTGTTTTTCTTTCTTAAATTTGACGACACTCCTTTTGACTTCTTCTCCCAACTCTTCGATATCGCTCATATCTTCGTGAACTATCGTATTGAGCTTGCAATGAAATATCTCGCAAAGAGACAGTATTTTTTCCATTTCCGGATATGCTTCGGCACATTCCCACTTGGAAACAGATTGCCGTGAAACCCCGACCTTCTCGGCCAATTCTTCTTGTGAATATCCTTTCTTCTTTCTCAAATTCTTGAGATTATCTCCAAATCTCATCACACATTCCTCCTCTTTGCCCTAGAATCTACTCCACTTTTCTCTTTTTTTCTACCAACTTTCGGTTGCGGACACATTAAATATCTATTCTTGTACGATATCGATGCTCATTATGTCGACTAATCTGAAATATCTCGTGACGATTTCCCTCTTCGTCTCGTACTTAAAAACCAACCACGTATCTGCCACTTCAGTGATGATACCGGGAACACTCGAACCGACATTGAAAAGATACTCTTCCATTATGTTTTCTTGATCGATGTTCAAAGTGACTCGTTTCCCAACATACTCGCGAATAATTTTGGCCTTCATAGGAGCTTTCTTCCGTCTCTCGCTTTGGTCCTCTTCTTTTCTGCCCTCGTCGATTTTCCCTCCTAACCAAAATAACATTCCGATTATGACGAATAATAAAAATCTTTCCATTTTTTCACCTTTCCTTTTTTTCGACAATTTTGAACGAATAGACGAGATTCATATCTAAGAGTTTGGTAATCGTCTTCTTTCCGTCTCGAAACTGCAATTTTACAAAATTCTCGTCGATCGATATGATTTTACATTTGGCCTTCAACAATCTATAATCTTCGTCATCCACATCGAGATATACTTCTTTTCCTATCAAATTCTGTAAAAGGGTATCCATGTTTTTACAGTGCACACTCAAATTCTCGTCGACCAAATCGCCGAGTGATACTTCGAAAGATTTTGCTAACTTGGCTGCACTTGCCAAATCGGGACTTGTGACATCCGCTTCCCAGCTCGAGATTGTCTGTCTCGAAACTCCTATCTCTTCCGCTAAATCTTCTTGAGTCCAATTTTTCTTTTTTCTGAACTCGACAATTTTTGCTCCTATTTTCATTTCCATCACCTGATCTCATTATATTATAGTGCATCCATTTTGACTATAAAATATGTTTGACATTCTGTCCGATTTCTTTGACAAAAAGCCGAAATACAAAATAAAAAGCGAGTCGCACTGCAACTCTTCGGACATATCACTTTTCTTTTTTATTCTTGAGCTTGACTGCCGTACCGTAGGCGATTATCTCCGCAGCTCCGGCCATTACAGACGAAGATCCGTATCTCACCCCGACTATTGCGTCTGCTCCCATCTCTTCAGCTTCGTCGACCATTCTCTTTGTAGCGATTTGTCTCGCTTCTTTGATCATCTCGGTATAACCTTTTATCTCTCCTCCGACGATGGTCTTCATTCCAGCCATGAAATCGCGGCCGAAATTTTTAGATTGGACAATTTTACCTTTAACCCAAACCAAAACTTCGACGATTTCTTCACCCTTAATGCCGTCAATACT
>CAZKKM010000021.1:0-20476 GCA_964553435.1 uncultured Muribaculaceae bacterium
AACTTCTACCTATACTTTTCTTAAGGGTAGATTTTAATTTTGCAAACGAACTTTTTTACAAAAAAAGGTCGAACATGTAAATTAGGCTTCCAAAAATGCTCGTACCTATGATATAATTATATAGAATAAAAAGGAGTCTGTGAATTCGATTTGCACATTTTCGAATTACCACTTCTTTATATATTATGAAAAGACTATTATAAAGAAAGGGAACGTATATGGAACAAGAAGAAGAAAAAAAAGATATTTATTCTCAAATGAAGGCTAACCAAAAAAAAGCCTCTGAGAAAAAAATAAAAAAACAAGTGGGTGCCAAACAGAAAGAAAAACTCGATGCCGATCGAGAAGCCCTTCTTAAAATGATCAACGAAGGACAAGAAAAACGTTACGAAAAACCACAAACTTTCCGATATAAAGCACTATCTCCCGAAGGAAAGGTTGAGACGAACACCTTCATGGGTGTCTCTCAGCTCGACATATATACCTTTTTGACAGGAGAAGGCTACACGGTCTATTCTATCGAAACTTCGGATATGATAAACTTCCTCTATGGAAGTCATTCCAAGAACGTCTATCGAAAACTGAGTACCAAAAACCTGATCTTCTTCATCACTCAATTGGGTACTTACATCAAAGCCGGTATAACATTGACCGAAGCGATGAGAATCTTGAGTAAACAATTGAAGAAGGATCGCAACCAACATGCCATCACTCAGTCGATTGTCTATTATTTGACGATGGGAGAGTCGTTTAGCAGTGCCCTCGAACACCAAACGGGAGCTTTTCCTCAGTTGGTGATCAACATGGTAAAAGCTGCTGAAGCGGCAGGCAATCTGGACGAGACACTCGACGATCTCGGTCACTATTACGAAGAAATAAACAAGACACGTAAACAGATGATAAGTGCCATCTCGTATCCGGTCTTGGTCGGTTTATTCTCGATAATAATCATCATCTTCATCATGACCAACATCGTTCCACAATTCGTCGGCATCTATGCTCAGGCCGGAGCTTCGCTCAATCCACTTACCAACTTTGTCATCAATGCGAGCAATTTCCTGACAAAAAATATTGGCATCGTCGTCGTCATAACCGCTGCAATCATAGCAATTCTCGTCATGGCCTATAAAAACATCAAACCATTTCGAAGACAAGCCCAAATATTGATGATGCGCATTCCGCTTTTCGGCAAGATACTCATCTACAACGAAATAACGATTTTCACAAAGACATTCGCTTCGTTACTTCGAAACGACGTCTACATCACCGACAGTATCGAAATATTGAGTAAGATTACCAACAACGAAATCTACAAAGAGATAATGATCAACACTGTCAACAACATCACCAAAGGTGAAAAGATAAGCGAGTCTTTCAAAGATAACTGGGCCGTTCCGGACATTGCATACTACATGATAGTCACAGGCGAGAATACAGGTCAGCTTGCAGACATGATGGCCAAGGTCAGCAACTACTATCAACAGGAACACAGCACGATCGTCAATTCCTTGAAAGCCATGATAGAACCATTGCTCATCATCTTCTTGGCTGTCGTTGTCGGAGGCATCCTCATCGCTGTCGTCATTCCGATGTTCGATCTTTACAACCAAATTTCGTAGAGGCCGATGATGATAGTTGCATATATTTCGATATTTATCACCGGCACCGTCTTTGCCTCGTTCATTCACCTTTATGCCACCCGTCTCATGAGAGGCGAATCTATAGTGAAACCCCGTAGTCACTGTCCAACTTGCAATCACGTTTTGGGACCACTCGAACTCATCCCGATTATCTCATACATGATGCTCAAAGGCCGCTGCAAAAAGTGTAATGCGAAGATAGGTTGTGATTCGCTCATCGTCGAAATCCTGACGGGTTTCCTCTTCGTCGTCGTCTACATCGTCTACGGCTTCACGTTGAAGACCGTTCTCGGCTGGGTATTAGTCCTCGTCATGATGTCGGTCTTGATCACAGATTTCAAAGACATGATCATTCTCGACAGTACGATCATCATAGGAAGCATCTTATCTCTTCTTCTTTTATACCTCGACAAAGGCCTTTGGGACGGTCTTTATAAGAGCATTCTCTACGGTATCTTCGGCTTCGTTCTGATGTTTCTTATCAAAATCATCGGTGATGCTGTATTCAAAAGAGAATCGCTGGGAGGTGGAGACATAAAATTTGCCTTCTTGATGGGAACAGTTCTCCCGTATGACCTCTTCCTGATCGCACTCATAACGGCTTCACTGAGTGCTCTACCGTATGCCCTATACATATCGGCCAGTAAAAAAACTCACGAACTGGCCTTCGGCCCTTTCTTGGCCATCGGTCTCTTCGTGACCTTCTTGTTTCAAAATCACATAGCAGAATTTTTAAACGTACTCTTAGTAAGATAGAAAAGGAATGATATTAATGAATACAAAAAGTAAAAGAATGATGGTTATCGGATTTGCACTCATCGCCGTCGTGGTCATGATTTTATCGGTCACAGGCCTCATCGAAGAGACGTTAGGAATTTGTATCGCTCTTTCTATGACAGTCATCTTCACATTGATAGTCGCCGTTATGGCTTACAAATTGGATATCAAGATATTGACCGTCATCATGGGCATATTCATGGTCATCGGTCTCGTCCTCTTGGGAATCAATTTGACTGCACTTCTAAAAAATAAGCCCCAACCAAAGGACGATTTCACAGTATCAGTCGTCGAAGATGAAAGCGAAAAGACGCATCTTTTCACGAACGGGGGCAAAAACTATTATACATACCGACTTGCCGACATCAGATTTGCCATAGGTAACAAGGGCAGTATACCTCTCAAAGAGGCCATCGAAGGCGGGCATATCACTCTAAAGAAAATACTAGATGCAGCCATACCGAACGAAGGAACTTCGGGATATAAAATCTATTACGATGGTGGAAACGGTGGATCGACCGAAAAGTATTCCATCGTCGTCTGCGAAAACACCAATCATGTCATCTTTGCCAACTACGAATATGATTACGAAGATGGAATCTGCAACTAGTGATGTAAGTTGATTCCAATCATGCTTCCGATGACAGAACTTGCGATTAGCACGAGATAATAAAGGACGACGTATAAATCGAAATGTCGAAATGCCACCAGATTGATGATGAGCATGATTACAACCAAGAAACCGCCTAACTTTAAACCTTCCAAGTATCCTTTCTTGGAAGTTTTTTTGCCTAAAAACAACCCCCCTAAAAACATGATGATGGCCATCACAACGAAATTTATATTGCCGATGGTTCTGAGTTTGGCAATTCCAAAATAATGCAGTACACTGAGCATGAGAATATAGACGAACAACGATCCGGCCAGTATTCCGACAGGTTTTGCATATTTTTTCAAATTGTTCATAAGATCACCTGATAAATTATACAGTAAAAGAGTGTAAAATATGATATACTTTTTTCTTTTCCTATGATATACTTAAATTGTTCAAAGAGACATATAAAACCGACTAAAGTGATTATTGGGGACCTAATTGGTGTGTGGTGTAGAATACTTGGGACACTGTTCCTTGGCTCCTAAAATACATCATGTGGTGACCCACCTGGCTTGAGCGCGGGCTTTTATCACTCGCTCTTTGAACATTTTTTTATGGAAGTGAAACTATGTTCGATAGATTGATAGCCCTCATCGGCGAAGAAAAATTTGCCAAAATTTGTGAGAAGAAGATCCTTCTTTTGGGAGTAGGGGGAGTAGGAGGCCACGCGGCCGAAGCTCTCGTTCGCAGTGGAATAAAAGATTTGACGATAGTAGACGGCGACATTGTCGACGAGACGAACTTAAATAGACAATTGATCGCTCTACATAGTACGATTGGCCGATCCAAAGTCGAAGTGATGAAGGAAAGACTCGAAGACATCTCCCCCGATGCTAAGATAACTTCTCTTTATGAAAAACTAGAAGATTTGAACTCTTTAAAACTCGATACCTACGATTATGTCATCGACTGTATCGACGATTTGCGCATCAAAATAGCCCTCGCCAAACGAGCACTCGACGAAGATATAAGTCTCATCATCTCGACCGGTACGGCCAAGAAAATGGACCCTTCGAAATTGGAAATGACCACACTCGACGCGACCTCGTACGATCCTCTGGCTCGTCGCATGCGCACTTCCCTTCGTGGTTACCCGATTAAAAAACTGCACGTTCTCGCGAGCACCGAGCCTCCGCTCGACTCGAAAAACGGAATACTTGGAAGTACAGCTTTTGTCCCAGCATCAGGAGGACTACTCATCGCAAGCTACGTAATAAGAGACATCATCGAGTGATAAAAAACAAAAGTTTTCGACAAAAAAATCAAATTGCTGGTAGTATTTGACTACCTCTTTTTTTGACATTTTAGAATTATGATATATAATATATGCCGAGATAAATTTGGAGGTAACAATATGAAAAACGAGTATGGATGGGTTTCTGAATATCGAAGAAAAAAATTCTTAAAAAATCACGGAGGCAAAAAAACGAATGTGCTAAATGGCCATTATGAAAACTTGATTTTGCTCGATAATTTGAGTCCCAAAAGACCTAAAGCGATAGCTGTAATGCTCGATTTAGACGGTACGAGCACCGATATCGACGATGAAGGTGCGATGATGTTTATAGGACAATTGGAGACATTGAGAAAAAAATTCGAAGCCAGTGATTGCTATATAAGCATCTCGACTCACTATGGAGATATAGCCAATTATAAGATTCGACCAGTTCTAAATTGCCTCTTTCGTCACCTCACTGAACACATCAAAATAGGAGAGACTTTCTACTACGAAGGAACTTATAGTTATGAAGAGGATCATTTTTACCCACGTTGTCCGCACTTCAATGCCGACAAGATTGCGACTTTTACGGGACACTATTTAAATCGTTCCGACTTCAATACGGTATGGTTTGCACTCATCGACGACAACATCGACAAAAATGCTTATAGAGAATATCGAGAGGATAAAACTATGCTCGTAGCTAGACCATCGAGCGAAATAGAGAATACTCCGGCCGATAACATCATGAGTATATCGACGACGACGAAAGGATTTCGAGGTGTTTTAAAACTTTTAGCCTCATACATCGTCGAGATAGAGAACTTGACCCCTCGTGAAATTCTCGTCCGCCAATGCAATATGGATGACGTTCTTTCGAAACGTCGTTTACAAGAAAAGATAATTATGAGAGACTATACCTCACTAGAAAATTACATCTGCGGTGGCCAAGCTTCTGAGGCCGATTATCGAGAGACGATTACATGGTTGGCCTATATGAACACCATTACTTTATTTACTCTCGAAGAACTAAAACACATCGAGAAAATTCTATCACACATCGCCACTTATTACCGTACACAAGATCATGAGCTTAAAGCCGAACAGGTGATGAGTTTACGTGAAATATTTAAAAAAGCAACGGAAACTAAATAAAACGATGTTAAAATTCATAAAAGGGCCGATAATTCATGTAATCAGAAGACGATTTTATCGGCTATCATATCAGAATAAAATCATAAAATCACTAAAAATGACATTTCATTTAAATAATCCCAGTGTTTAAGGCAAATTTCTATCACTAAAATAATCTTGATATGAAGTATGTAGAAAATTTCTAAATTGCCTTAATTACTTAATTCTCATACTTTATGATAATTTTTATCTAATAGCCCGCAACCCTACATTTTATGATTTATTCTGCTATCATATTGTAAGGCATTGCATTTACAATCATTTAGTTATATACTTATGGTATGATAGAAGTATCATAAAAGAGGAGAATTAACATTATGGATTTAAAAACTAAACGAACAATATGCTTGATGGTAGGAATAGCATCAATTTTGACGATAGTAAGTACAATTTCATATGCTTACTTTTCATCACCAGCAGTAACACAAAAAATAGATTCCAATCTATCCACCGCGACATTGGCCCTGCGCTTTGCCGATAACGACAATGGCATAGATGCAAAACTCGATTTCGATAAGACCGTCACCAAAAAGTTCATAATAGAAAATACGGGTACAGCAGATGCCTCCTTGAGTCTAAATTGGCACAACTTGATAAACACTTATACTAATGGTAGCCTGACATACAGATTGACCTATAGTACAGATGAAAATGGTACTTATACAGAAATATATCCAAAGAGCAATGTTCCAGTCTCAACCGAAGCAACAACTCAGACAATGGTCGGAGAACTCTCCGTTCCCGTCAAAGAGACATATTATTATAACCTAGAAGTGACATTGAACTACAACCAAGACGTCGACCAAACCTCTGATTTAAATGCCTCCTTCAGCACGAATTTTAGAGTAGAGCAACCGACAAGATATAAATACTATAAACTACAAATAAATCCGAACGGAGGGACTTGGAAAGAATTTTCTTCAACTCAGGAATATCTCATGAAAAACGGAGAAACAAAAGATATAGAAAAACCACAAAGAGTAGGATACACATTTACCGGATGGAGCCTTAAGGGAATATCATCGACAATGGAAGACAGTTTATTCACGATGGGAATGAGTGACGTTGTATTAGAAGCAAACTGGATTCTAAATAAGTATACTTTGACGATAGATGCCGACGGTGGAAACTATGAAGGAAATACCATTCACGAGTTGGATTATAATTCCAATCTCACCGTACTAAACCCTATAAAAGAGGGATATACGTTCACTGGCTGGACAATCGACGGAGGAACCTTGAACGGTACAACTTACACGATGAGTGAAGCTAAAGATTCCAAGTTGACTGCCAAATGGCAAGTGAACAACTATAAATACATCATCTATCATAATCAGATGAATGTAGACGGAAGAGGTTATACTTTGGTGAGTGCTGACACGGACGAAAAAGAGGCACCATTCAATACAACGGTGAGACCTTCAGTGAAGACTTATACGGGATTTACGAGTCCTGACATTCAAAGTTTGACAATCAAAGCAGAGACGGCATATCCGCCCGTAGCAAACAGAATAAACTATAATTATGACAGAAACCTCTATAACTTGACTGTTAATTTGAACGGAGGAAATGCGACGGGAATTCCGAATACGATGTATTACGATGCAACCATCACTTTGCCAATCCCAGCAAAGAAGGGATACAACTTCACGAACTGGACGGCTACGGGAGGAACACTCGATGACAATGACTTTACTATAAGTGACTCCGACGTGTCTCTTACAGCCAACTACACAGCCCAAACATTCAGTGTGACATTCAATGCAAACGGAGGAAATACTCCTACTACGAGCAAAATCGTCACATATGACTCGACATATGAAGATTTACCGACTCCGACTTATCAAGACTACGAATTTTTAGGATGGTTTACAGAAAGCGATGGTGGCACTGAAATAAGTTCGAATACCAAAGTCGATTTGGATGACGATCAAACTTTATTTGCTCATTGGAAAAAGAAGCAGACTACTATAGTAGATAAAATAATAGCTTCATCACATGGAGTGAAAGACGGATACGACGATCCAGCCACGACAGATGAAGGGATCTTTGAGATGGAAGACGATTATGGAACGAGTTATTACTATAGAGGAGCAGTCGAAAACAACTATGTAAAATTTGCCGGATTCTATTGGAGAATAATCAGAATCAACGGAGATGGCTCTTTGAGAATAATCTACGATGGGACGAAAGCACATGCGAACGGCACAAATGATACTGATAGATTTACTCATACTAGTCAACCATATAATGAATTAGCGGATGATGCGAAATACTTTGGATGGATGTACGGGCCTTCAAATGCAGTCGAAGGAAAGACGACAGCTTCAACATCAAAAGTTCAGGCTCAAACCAATATAGAAAGCTCTGATGCTAAGAAATTAGTAGATGAATGGTACAAAGCAAATATAGAAGACGCGGGATACGGAAGCGCGGCCGCAGATGTACTATTCTGTAATGATAGAAGCATACCAGGAAAAGCAGTATCGTTATGGACTTATGATACCGAACTGGGATATGGAAGGAATTATACCGCTTATGGGGGATTAGGTAGATATATAACAGGTAATAACAGTACAAGTTTAAGTGGCAAAAAAAACGTACAACCAATATTCAAATGTCCAGAAAAAAACGATTCGTTTACAGTAAGTGATAAAGAAAAAGGAAACGGAGCACTCACATATCCAGTGGGACTTATAACGGCAGATGAGATAGTAGCTGCAGGTTCAGGAAAAAATAGGACAGAAAATAAAAGTTATTATTTGTACAAAGGTAATAGGATGTATTGGACACTTTCACCTAGGGACTACAGCAGTTTTCCTTATTTGCTCGTCATAGATTTTAACGGAGTTTTTTCCGCTTGGGGTGTACAGGGCGAAGGTTCAATTGCCCCAGTCATAAACCTCTCTGCCGCATACGCAAGTACCATGATCGGAGACGGTACCATAGGAAACGAATATCGTGTCGAATAAAGAAGATTTTGTTAATAAAAAAGCCCTAAGGGCTTTTTTGTGTTCTGAAGGTAAATAACCATAACTACAATTTTACTTTTTTTCTCATATATGCTAAAATGGGCATACGAGGTGACAGAAAAGATGACTATCGTTTACAAAATAAGTGACAATTTAAAGAAAGAAATAATCGAGCATTATAAGGATACAGCAAAACCTAACCATCCTCCATATTCTGTCTTTCAAAGTGAAGATTGTGGTACGGTCGTAACACTGTACGAATCTGGCAAAATAATGTTCCAAGGAATAGGGGCGGATATCGATTATGCTCTCTGGCGCGACCGTGAGAAATTTAAAAACAATCGCGACATCGACCGAGAACTCAAACAGAAAGAAAAAAAAGACAAGAAGAAAAAAGAAGAACAAAACGACATAACTTACAAGTATGCGAGCACGGTCGGCTCAGACGAAGTCGGCACAGGAGATTATTTCGGACCGATAGTCGTGACAGCATCTTACGTGAGCGAAGACAATTTGAAAAAAGTAGAAGAACTGGGAGTTCGCGATTCGAAAAAACTCACAGACGACAAGATAGTGGAGATCGCACCAAAATTGGCAGAATTCATTCCTTATGTCACATATACACTTTCGCCAGAAGAGTACAATTGCGCAGGCATCACGAATATGAACAAAGTCAAAGCCATACTTCACAACAAAGTCCTTTCGCGTCTTTTGAAAAAAGAGAACTTCGAATACGACTATATCGTCGTCGATCAGTTTGCACTCGTCTCGAAATATTTCGAACATATCGCCGATGTACCGGACAAAGTGACGAACATCGATTTTACACCACATGCCGAAGATAAGTGTCGAAGTGTCGCCGTGTCGAGCATCATCAGCCGCTACATCTTCTTAAAGGAAATGAAGAAGATGAGTGAAAAATACGACATGACCATTCCGAAAGGTGCAGGTTCCATAGTCGACGAATTTGGCCGCGAATTCATTGCCAAATTTGGCGAAGAAGAGCTCTCTAAAGCGGCAAAACTAAATTTTAAAAATACTGATAAGATTAAAAATGGCTAACTCCACGATTTTAATCTTCTTTTTATTGAAATTGACAAACGAAAAAAAAGAAGTATAATAGACCGCAACGTTTGAAAGAGGGAAAGAGCATGATCATACCGAAACAGATAATAAATACTATCAGAATAAACTTCAAAAGAATTATAAAGAGCAATAAGGCTTTACAAGAAAAATTGTGGGAAGAAATATTGAACCTCGTAAAGTACGTGAAAGCCGAGAAAAACTCTATAGAGATTTCTCCGACAGTAAAGCGCGAAGTTTATGCGAAATTGAATGAAAAATTTAATCTTACCATACCTGATGATGCATCGTTTTTGACCGTCCTTTCGGGATTCAAGAATTCTTATGATAGATTCATTATGGATAACGAAAGACTCGATAACATGATCGCTTCGATCTCGACTACCGGCTTTAAAAGAACGACCTACTTGTTACCTGTCATGTTCTTTTGTAGTTTTGGCACTGGTATCGAATTCATTTACCTGCTCATCTCGGGTATAAAGATAAATGCTCTATCTAAAAAAGACGATGATCCATTAATCGATGACTTCGAAAGAAAGCTTCTCGCATACGAGAGAAAACTCGGAGAATACATCGCCGAAGATGAATCTGGAAACTTGAAAATTGACCTTGCCGATGTCGAAGACTTTTCTGAAGTATTGTATCACTATATTATCGACCTTTATGAAAACAAAGAATTTCTTTTCAATTCCGATGAAAGCTGGAATCGCGAATCATCCATAACTCTTTTGGCCTCCTCGATCATCAACTACATCATCTACTGCAATTCCGGTTACAAGTTGACCGCTGAAGAGCTCGATAGATGTCTTGCCGTCTACACTTCTTTACAAAATAAAGAAGAAGATTTTGCCGAGGCTATTCGCATCACCTGCGAAACTTCTTTGCCAATATACATGGAGAAGCAAAAGAAACTCGCGAACGATAAAAAGCCATCTGAAAAGATTCAAACTAAACCTGAGACTCTCAAAGAATACATCGCCGATGGTCACGTCGTCAAAATATGTGATGAAAACACATTGAGGAATCTACTTCTAAGAGAGAGAATATCGGGCAACGAAAGACTGCACTATCTTCACTTAATGAAAGGTATGTATCGTTTCACCATCGAAGATGTTCATCATCGAAAATTGATGAAATACCGAGAATCGTTGTTCACCGAGACTCAAAAAAGACTTTACGAAACCGCTCCTCGCAGCGGCATCACATCGTACATAATAGATAATGCTCGCCAACGCATCGATGAGACTGTCGAATTTCTCGTCGAAGAAGTACATCCTCTTCTATTGTCCGCACAAGAAAAATTGAATATCGATGCAGGTGCCTCTTGCGAAGAGATATATCGCACTGCACACTCCTCAGAAGATACTGAAGATATAATCGAATGTATAGACACAGCCGTCGCCATGGCCAAAGAAGAACTGGAAACTTGGTTTGCGATAATAGGTAAAAATTGTACACCAGAGGAATTAAAAGAAAGAAGACACATCATCTATTATGATACATTTGTCACGACCGCGGCAGATGAGACTGTGCTCATTCCTCGTTTCTACGAAAGCATTCTTGCCTACGACAAGACGACATACAGTTCTATCATGATGAACCTCAAAGATATCTTAGATGGTCGCCTGGATGAAGACAAAGAAATCACAAAGAAAATGCCCCGACCTGTCTATGTTAAGGGAAGTGACTACAAGATATTTTATACCTTCATCGACGATTTTCTCATCATATTGGACGTCCTATCTTCCGAAAAAGGGGAATATCGCAAAATTGCTTCGCTCATGAACAGCGATGATTTTAAAGATTTCGAACTTTATCTTCGTGATATTGAATCTAGTAATTCACCATCTGTTCTTGAATACTATACTTCCATCATCATGACCGAACTCGATCACAGTGGAAAACGACTGTCTCTTAACTGAAACAAATGCCTTTTGATATGGCATTTTTATTTATCGATTTACCTATAAATATTGACTTCTACAATATTTGGATTTATAATACAAACCACTTAAAAAAGGGGGATTTTACCATGGAAGTAACAAAACACGTGACAAATCTATTGAAAGGTAGCATGCGAGGAATGATCGCTCAAAACGACGATCACATCGAAAAACTGCATGAACTCACTATCATTTTGACGACTATGCAGACGACTAGTTATAAATCGCTAAGTGCTATCATCGATTATTTGAACGACACTTTCGCTTACCATATTCCTTATACGAACGAAAAAACTGACGTTTTGAATGCGGTCGAAGAGATAACATCGGAATTAAAACGCGAAAATATAGTCATCAATACATTCATGAAAAACTTGAGGAAAGAAGGGTTCATCGACGTCGTATATCGATTGCCGCTTTTCGCTCTTCGCCTCGTCTTCGACTATGTCGGTATAATCTTTCTTGTCATCTCCGGCATCAAAGTGAATGCCGAACACAAAAGTGAAAATGCTTCGATGATGGACGATTTGGAAAGAGAATTGCGAAAAATTGAAATCGAGATGGCACCACTCATCGAAGAAGATTGGGAAATAACACCTCAAAACCTTCCAGCATTTTTAAATGCTTTTGACCGTTACTTGCGAACCTTTTATGAAAAAGAAGGTTATCGTGAATTCGACAAAGACGAAATCGATGGTATCATCCGCGACATTTTGATAACTGTAGTCAATTATGCACTCTTTTTCCAGGACGCGTATCAACCGGACATCCGAGTTGTCAAAGAGGCTTTTCGCAAGAAAATAGTCGAAGAAAATCTCACCGAAATGGAAACACTATGTGAACTATATGCCGATTATGTTTCTAATGAAAAAGCTTGTCAAGTCGAAAGAGAAGTTGCCGAAAAAGAATCTGAACCGATCATTTCCGAACCTATCGAAACTTTGGCCGACTATGTAACCGATGGAAATATAACGAAACTTTGTCCTGCCGATAAATTCGAACACCTTTTGAGCGCTTCCAAAATAGATAGAAAAACCAAAGTCAAATATGCAAGAGAAATGGCTGAAATGTGGAACTATGCCGAGAAAGATGCTTACGAAAGAAAAACTGCGGAATATAGAAGGAGTATTTTGTCGCCTTCTGAACAAGAACTCTATCATGCGATTAGCACTGAAGAGATGCCAGACAATTCGACGTTGAAAGTTTATATCGAAGCCATCGACGAAGATATAGATACTCTCATTCAAGAGTGTACAGAAGCTTTTACCAAAATTTGCCAAAGTGCTCTAATCGAAGAAGCAGATACCATGTCCGAAATGGAACTTTACCATGCGGCCAAAAGGGTGGAGTCGCTGTCCTTTGCCGTCGCTGACATCGAAGCGGCGATCGCAATAATCGAAGATCACATAAAGATTCAATTCGAACAAATCAAAAATGCGATGAAATCACAAAGAGGCAAGACCATGTCTTCCGGAAGCACAGTTTATTATACAGACAACTATGTGACCACAGAAAAAGACACTATCTCCATTCCTCGATTGATTAAAAGATTGGCCTGTCTATCAAAAGAAGACTATCTACTCATGCGCATAGAACTGTCGAATCTCATCGAAAGACGACTCGAAGATGACAGACAGATGCGCAAGAACTTGCCTTGTAAAGTGTTCATCAAAGGTCGCGAACTCAAAATATTTTATACTTTCGTCGAAGATACTTTGGTCATCATCGATGCCATCCCAGCCGACGGCAGCGAATACAAACAGGTAACTGACCTCGTGAGAAGTGTCGAATTTAAAGAATTTTTAGATACCCTAAAAAAATTTATCTCTTCGGGTGTCAAACCTAATGCCGTTAACTACACTAAATCGATAATGGCCAAATTGGAACCCAAGAAAAAATATACCAAATAGAAAAGAAGGAAACGAATATGATAAAACGTGCTGATGCGAACATCTGTGCAACTATAAAACGAAAAATTGAAGACTTCCAAAAAACAGGCAATGATTCCTTGATGGAAATCGAAGCCGCCCAAAAACTTTTGCCATTTCTTAGAAAAAATCTATATGATCTCGATACTATCGATTCCTTAAAAGAGCAAATTGCTTCTGAAAGAACTGACCGATTTGGCAGCTTTTTAAAAGAATTGATCTTGAATGAACAAAAGATAACTCGCTCGCTTCTCGAAGGAATTTCGCCTAAGGGAATCAAAAAGGTCACTTTCGGCTTGCCATTTTTTCCCTTTACCTATTTTGGAATAGAAAAAGATTACGAATTTCTCCTCATAAGCGGTATCAAGACGAATGCCTTATATAAAAAAGACGACGATCCGCTAATGAACGAGACGGAACGCAAGCTTTGCGAATACGAGCGACGAATGGGAGTTTATATCTCCGATGACTATGAAATAAAAATAGAAAATATGAAATGTTTTCTCGAACTTTTTGGCGAATATATCGACTATTATAAAGATCACATCACTTTCGATTTGGATCCTTCGTTTGATTATTTTACAGTTTACAATTCTCTCATGGTCAAAATGGCTCTCTATATATTTTATATGGCCACCGGAATGGATTACGACGAAAATACGTTCAATACGATTTTCCATCAATATTTACAGATGATGACATTGAAAAAAACTTCGAGTACCGAAACTCTTTCTGATCTGATGTTCTCCATGTATGAATACAATGAAGACATCGAAGCGATGAATGCCTCTTTGCTCGAAACTATTCACAAAGGACCTGCCACCTATGAAGTATCGAAAACGACCTTGAATCTACTTCGAGGGCAAATTCGCTTTAATGCTCAGGCCAATGAAAATTGTGTACATACAGCTCACGAACTCAGCGAACTTTTGAAGACGAGAAATTTCTTTCGATTGAGTGAGAAAAAACAAGAAGAATATTTCGAGAAATTGCCGGGACTTGTGGTAACTAAAGTGAATACAGTCGAAGAAATGATCGAATCGATTGCCAAATATGCTGACCGTTCACAAAAGACTTCCGAACAATTCGCTTCTCTAGCTTCGAAAATTTCGAAAGATGGAATAGAAACAGTCTCGTACAATGCTCCGATAATCTGTCTTTTTAAACCAGACTCTGAATTCGACAATTTTTATCTTACTCTCACGGCCATAAAGAAAAATGCGAACGAAAAGAAAACAGAAGATATCTCCCTAGATAGCTATCAAATATCTCTTTTCGAAGACGAATGTCGCATGAGCGAATATATATCTGACGACTATCGAATAAACGCAAATTTCATCACCGAGTTTACGAATACTTTCTTCCGTTATTTAGATACCTTTTTCAAAAGAGCGACATTGGCACTTTCCGAAGAATACGACTACGAATATATAAAAGAAAGTTTACTTTTATCCGTCGTCTTATATGTCGCATATCGTGAACTAGGAGTTCGGTTCGACGAAAAGGGAAGAAGTGCAATACGCAAAAGTATCGAAAGCTTGTCGTGGAAAGAAGGAATCACTCCCGGAGGAATTGCACATTTGGCATATAGACAGATTTACAATGCCTATGAAGAAATTCACAAAAGAGTTCTAGAAAAAGAAAGATCTATGCAACCTGAGTCGAAAGATCCGAACAGTTTGCAAACCTATGTTCAAAATGGCCGTGTCGTGCATTACTGCGAAGCTGATTTATTCGCACACTTACTCGATGAGAACGAAGTGAATGCCGACATGCGAGCCGATTACGAAGCTCAAATGAAACTTTTGGCCGATGAAGAAGCGCATCGTGAATACGAAAAAAGACTGGAATTTTGTCGTCTTGCCGTATTCGACGAAGAGGAAGCAAAACTTTACGCAAAATATAAGGACGATCCTTCATGCCACAAAACCATATCCAGTATCGATGTCGCCATATCGATGTTTATGGAGGCCACAGACGAAGATAGATTGCTTCTCTTCGATGAATTTGCCGATGCTTTCGATGAGCTTCGCAAGCGAGCTCTCGTCGATAAAGAAAATAGACATGTCGTCTTCTATGTCAAAAATGGTGATTCTAAACCACTCATACTCGATTCCATATTAAAAATTAAGAAATGTCCCATCGAACAAGCGATAGAGACACTAGAATCTATCGTATCCGGAGATATAGATGACTGCCATGAAATCGATTTGCCTGACCATCGGTCAATCAAATGCTGTGGCCGACAGTTTAAAGTATTTTATATGAACGTCGGATTGATGACTATAATCATCGATGGTGGAACTGACAAACGAACTCTGACGAAAGTCATGTATATCACCGATCGAGAAGATTTTAAATCTTTCCTCAATGCCTGCACGAATGGCGATTTCAATAACAATGCCGACGAAATCATTTGCTTCATCAGAGAAAAATCTTCGAAATTGATGAAATTTAAAAAAAATTGACATTGACGCATAAGATGTAAAGAAGACCAAAATGGTCTTTTTTTAATTGCAAATAATATCGTTATGCTGTACTATTGATGTAGAAAGTGGTACAATGTGGTAGAAAGTGGGGGGTTTCTATGCTGATTGGAGAGTTTCATCACAACTTGGATAATAAGAATCGTCTCATGATGCCGGCCAAACTTCTTTCGTTTCTGAAAGATGAAGTCATCGTCACGAGAGGATTCGAAAAATGCCTTCTTGTCTATCCGATGGAAAAGTGGGAAGAAGTCATTGCCAAGTTTAGAGAACTGACCATCACGAAATCTGACACCCGCAAATTCATGAGAATACTGCTCTCAGGTGCCACTTCATGTAAATTCGATTCCCAAAATAGAATTTGCATACCGAGCATCCTAAAAGGGTACGCGGACATTTCCAAAGAAGTCGTCATATTGGGACTTGACGATCATTTGGAAATTTGGAGTGAGGAAGCTTACAACGAGTTCTTGGACGAAAATTTGGCAAGTTTCGCAGAAATAGCCGAGAGCATATACGAGTAGGGGGAAGTCATTGTGGAACATGTAAGTGTACTTTTAGAAGAAGCGATCGAAGGACTAGCCATCAAGCCGGATGGCATCTACGTCGACGCAACATTGGGATATGGAGGGCACTCGAGTGCAATCCAAAAGCGATTGAAAAGGGGTTTTCTATTCGCCTTCGATCAAGATGCCCAGGCCATCGACCATGCAAAAAAGAAGTTCGCCAGCTGCGAGAATGTGACGATCATCCATTCGAACTTTGCGAACTTGAAAGCCGAACTCGAAAAGCGCGGCATCGATGCGGTCGATGGTATCATCTTCGATTTGGGACTATCCAGTCCACAGATAGATGATGCATCGAGAGGTTTCAGTTTTATGAAAGATGCCGAACTTGACATGAGAATGGACACGTCGAATCCGCTCAGTGCCAAGACTGTCGTCAATGACTACGACTTGGGTAATCTTACGAACATTTTCTTCACATATGGAGAAGAACGTTACAGCAAAGACATAGCCAAAGCTATCGTTAAATCGCGGCCAGTAACTACGACTTTAGAACTCGTAGACATCATTAAAGCGGCCGTACCGAGAAAATATTTTTTGACACATCATCCAGAAAGACAAATATTTCAAGCGATAAGAATCGAAGTCAACGATGAACTTCGCATATTGGAAAAAGTCCTGCCCGATGCTATCGATCTCTTGAATAAAGGTGGACGTATGAGTGTCATCACATTTCATTCACTTGAAGACAGAATAACGAAACATATCTTCAACAAATACAGCAAAATAGACGATTTAGTCAAGGGCCTACCTGAGATACCTCCCCAATTCGCTCCGAAAATCAAACTGATAAATAAAAAGCCGATACTTCCTAGCGCGGAAGAAATCGAAAAAAATTCGCGTAGCAAAAGTGCTAAATTGCGAATAATAGAAAGGGTGTAGCATATGACAAAGAGAAAAGAAGGAAAATTGAGAGCACTGGACAAGATGATGATTTTCATCATAGTTCTACTGGGGCTATTCGTTCCCATATCGATAGTTTTCTCTCAGGCAACACTGTCTAAAAGCAACATCGAAGTTGAAAAAATGAAAGATCGCGTCGATTGGCAAGCAAACGCAAATCAGAGTCTTTCGATGCAAGTTGATGAACTCGCCAGCCTTTCGAATATCCAAGATATTGCAAAGGAATACGGTTTAAGTTATAATAATGATAATATCATCGTCATAAGCGAGTAGGAGGTCCATATGAAAAAGAAGAACAATACGATTCGAATTAACTATTTCGGAATAATTTGTATTGTTCTTTTATTTGCCGTAATAATAGGAAAACTCATCTTTGTCAGTTATTTTGAAGAAGTCGATGGAGTGAATATTCATGCGATTGCAGCAGGTCGTTACACGGCAACGTCGAAGATTACGGCCGAACGAGGAACGATTTATAGTGCAAACGGCGAAGCACTCGCCAAAGATGTCAATTCTTATACGGTCATCGCTTACTTGGACCTTGCCAAAAATAGAACGACCAACCCAAATAAACCGCGACACGTCGTAGATAAAGAATATACAGCCAATGCTTTGAGCGAATATCTGAACATGTCACCAGAACGCATCTTAGCTCTTTTGAATACACCTAATGCCTATCAAGTCGAATTGGGACCAGGTGGTCGCGATATCAGCGAAAAATTGAAAATAGATATTCAATCTCTCGAATTACCAGGCATCGACTTCATCGCCGACTCCAAAAGATACTATCCTTACGGCGATTTCGCTTCGTATACTTTGGGATATACCCGCAAATACGACGGCAAGATAACCGGCGAACTTGGTATAGAGTCCTATTACAATAACGAATTAAATGGTAAAGATGGTAAGATAACATACCAACGAGATGCTTACGGATATCAAATACCAGATACACCTGTTTTGACAGAAGAGGCTGAAAGTGGCAAAGATATCTACCTGACGATCGACTCGAATATCCAAATGTACTTGGAAAATGCCATTTCTGATATGTCGAATGAACAAACTTTCGAATGGGCCACAGTAACTGTTGCCAATGCTAAGACAGGAGCTATCTTGGGTAGTGCTTCCGTTCCGAGTTTCGATCCTAACAAATTGAATATAACCCAATACAACAACCCGCTCGTCAGTTTCAGTTATGAACCAGGATCGACTATGAAGATATACAGCTTTATGGCCGCCATCGAAGAAGGAATTTACGAGCCAGATGCCGAATTCTTATCCGGATCGATGAATGTCGGTCGCGACCGCGTCACTGACTGGAACAATTACGGCTGGGGAGTCATCTCTTACGATGTTGGCTTCACTTATTCATCCAACGTTGCCGCTGCTAAATTGGGGCTCTCTCTGGGCCGTGACAAATTGACTTCTTATCTAAAATCATTTGGCTTTGGGAAGCGCACGGGTATCGAACTAGCCGATGAATACTACGGTACACTGAAACCGAATTATGAACTAGAAGTCGCCAACGTCGCTTTTGGACAAGGAATGACTTCGACTCCTATACAAAATATACAAGCTCTGACGACTCTTGCCAATGACGGTATGATAATAAGGCCTTATATAATAGATAAAGTCATCGACCCAGATACCGGTGAAGAAATCTACCGTGGAAGTCGTTCTGAAATAGAACAGGTCGTCTCAAAAAATACGGTCGATAAGATGAAAGAATTGTTATACAAAGCCGTCTATAATGACGATGGCAATGCCACAGGCCGCAGATATGCAACGAAATCGACGACTTTAGTAGGTAAAACCGGAACAGCTCAAATTGCTTCGGCATACGGAGGCTATCAATCGGGAATGTACAATACTATCCAAAGTTTTGCGGGCATCTTTCCTTACGATGACCCTCAATACGTAATATATATATCCGTCAAAAAATTACAAAACTCTTCTGCACCGATAGCCAAAGCTGTCAAATCGATAGTAGAGAGCATTGCCAAATACAAAAACTTGGATCAACTGGTCGTCGAACAGGATGAATCCAAACTGATAACGATCGATAATCACATAAACAAAGAGACATCCGTATCGAAGGAAAGCCTCGAGCATGATGGTCTCGAAGTGATTACTTTGGGAAATGGAACACGCATCATCGACCAATATCCGGAAAAAGGAGCCACAGTTACGGCCGGAAGCAAAATCTTTTTGCGAACCAATTCGACAGAAATCGTCCTTCCTTCGATGATAAATTGGACGACCAATGAAGTTGGTAGCTATTGCAATTTATTGGGAATCGACTATAATATAAGTGGTTATGGAAGAGTGGTTGCTCAATCTGTTCCTGCCGGCACCACAATAGATGCCGGTACGAAAGTCGATTTCACTCTCAATAAACGAAACGATAAAGGAAGTGAAGAGAATGGAGAAGACAAAGATAAAAAAACAGAATCTAGCGAGTAGAATATTCTATAGCCCATACTCGATCGTAGTTGTACTGATGATAGTAGTTGTCTGTCTCGTCACATATGCTAGGTATCTCATGCGAGCCAACACTTTATATACATTTTCGGGATATACCGAAGAATTCTCTTTTTTTGGAGGTACCATTTTCACTGGACCACTTGTCGACCACTTTGGTGATTCGAAAGTCCTCTATACCGGAAGCGATATGCGCATTTACGATTTTGAATCCGGTTATTATATAAAATACGACGATGAATATCGCCCTATATCGGTCATAAAACATTATGAATCTGCAGATGATTCGGAAGAAAAAGACGAAAAAAAAGCCAAGGCAGCAGCTTCATTACGAGACATCATAAACAGTACGAGTTATTCTTTCACCGAAATGCATAGAGATGCAAACTTTCTATCGAAAGAGAACTTACAAAATCTCGACAAATTGGTCTTCCGCATAACTGGACATGACAGCAAAGAAGAGAGTATCGAAATAGAAATTCCGATGGTCGTTGAAAAAGTGACAAAATAGTCGTGATGATCTTTCAAGACACTTTTTGATGTTTTTTAATAAAAATACTTGAAATATAAAGCAATTATGCTATAATTAAATATCAATTTGCTTGATGTCTACTAAGCTCAGATGGTAG